>CAYIRV010000173.1:0-4306 GCA_964365865.1 uncultured Thermodesulfobacteriota bacterium
AAAATCCCGGATTTAGACATCATCATAAACGCCCTTCAGGACCAGGCCACGGATAAGTTCCTGAGAGACCCGGATTTCCGGGACATCGAAAAGCTCGGCCCTCTCTCGACCCGGCTTGTCTGGGGCGTGAAGGCCTCCACGGAATCCGCAGGCAGGGGGCAGGGCCAGTTCACGGCCTTCGGCGAGCAGACGGCCCTTCTTTCAGCCCTTCGGGAAATCGTTGACGCCGTGCGGCTCACCATTGACAGAAAAGAGCTCCTTTCCGTGGTACTGAAACTCGCGACCGAATCAAGCCGGGCCGAGAGAGGCTCCATCATGCTTCTAAACCGCGAGGAAGGGACATTGAGGGTGGAGATAGCCAAGGGCATGGACGAGGAGGTCGTAAGAAAAATCCGCGTCCCGCTCGGGTCCGGGGTGTCCGGAAAGGCCGCAAAGGACGGGAAACCCATCCTCATCTCCGGGAAGGCGTCCCCTGACGAGTTCGCAAGGCCCATGGAGCGGAGCGATGTCAAGAGCGCCATGTGCGTACCCCTGCTCGTCGAGGGAGAGGTCATAGGCGTGGTGAATGTAAGCTCCAGCGAGTCTTCGCATGCGTTCACCAACGACGACCTTAACTTCCTCACGAGCCTCGCGGCCCTCGCCGCAGAGGTCATCCAGAGGTCCAACGAGTATGAAAGGCTGAGAGTTGATTCCGCGAAGTTCGCCTTCTGGAAGGAGGTGGACTCCATCATGTCCTCCCAGATGCAGTTGGATAAGAGGCTGAATATCGTCGCCAGAAAGCTCGTTGAGATTATACCAGGGCTTACATCCTTCATATACATATACGACGAGGACACGGACAGGCTGTATCTGAAGGCCGCGAGCATCAAGGACTCAAAGGGCATCGGCCTAATGGGCATCAGGCCCGGCGAGGGCATCGAGGGGAGCGCCCTCGATACCCCCAACGACATCGTGCTCGTTGACAGGACTCAGGAGGGCGCCATAAAGAGGATATACATCTCCTTTCCCATGACATGCCAGGGAAGCCTCGTGGGCACATTCAACGGCCAGATTATATCCCCTCAGGGGCTTTCGGTTTACCACGAATCTTTCCTTAAGGACATCAGGACACTCCTTGCCGACAGCGTTTACAAGCACAAACAGGCTGAAAAGGAGAAGATGAAAACAAGGAAGATGTTTGCCGTGGACGAATCCGGCCTCGAAATGATATCCATGACAGACGCGCAGAAGCTCGCCGTTATAATAGCGACAACCCCGGCCGCTATCATAGGCGCGGAAGGCTCGATCTTCAGGCTCCAACAGGCTGGAACCCGGAAGTTTCAGACAATGGCCCAATACGGCCTTGATGATAAGAATATCCGCGAATACTTCATCCCGATAGAAAAAGAGACGGTCATGGAGGTTCTGAGGAAAAAAGAGCCTGTTCTCAGGGAGTTCTCGGAAGAGGCGAGCCCTTATATCAGGTCGGTTCTTTCGTACCCATTAAAGATAAAGGACAGTATTGCCGGGGTCATTACATTCTTCAACAAGGCCGGCGCCGAGACCATCTACCCGTGCGCGTTCTCCAAGAGCGATGCGGATATCGTCGGCCGCTTCGCGGTCTATGCCGAGAAGGCCATCACCGGCAGGTTCGGCGCAACCCGGCAGGCGCCTGAGAGGCCGGCGGCAGAGGACAGGAACACCCCGGCGATTGCGCTTTTTTCAAGCAGAATCGAAGACGAACTTAACCGCGCCCGGCGCCACGACAGGGGGTTCATGCTCGCCACCGTGCGCATAGCGGGTCTTAAGGCCCCGTTTTTGAAGCGCAAGGAGGAATTCGAGTCCCGCTTCATAGCCGTAGTGAGGAAAAGGACAAGGTCCTTTGATGTGGTCGTAAAGCTCAATGAGGAGACCTATGGATTTCTTTTCCTCGACACGCACGGCAACCTCGCCCGCTTCCTCGACGCGCTGTCAGAAGCCGTAACAACAGACCCGGAGTTCAACAAGGCCGTTGCCGAAGGCAGGCTTGAGGTGCTCTACGGCGCGGCTGTCTTCCCAAAGGACGGAGATTCGTTCGTCGAGCTTTTCTCAAAGGCGTCAAAAAGGGTCAAGCTCAGCATGAACAAGAGCTTCGAGCCTGAGCTTTAAAGGCTGCGGCTTTCAGCAATGTTTCCTTGTAACCCCTTCCATTAAGCCTTTTTTCCGGTTATAATCCCCATATGATAATGGTCAGGTTCTATGCGATGCTCAAGGGCCTCGCAAAGGCAGAGACAAAAGAATATGATTTAAACGCCCCCCTTACCATCAGGGAGCTGAAGGCCATTATCAAAAAGGATTTTCCTGCCTTGGTCCCGGCCCTCGAAGGCAGGTTCATACTTATTTCAGTCAATCAGGAGTTCGCGGACGACTCCACGGCCGTAAAGAACGGGGACGAGGTCGCGCTTCTGCCGCCGTTTTCAGGCGGCTGATTTTTTTAAGGAGTTACAATGAAACCGGTAATAATACAGAAAGAGCCGTTTTTGATTGAACAGGCCGTTGCCGATGTGCGCTCTGCCTCAAAGGGCATCGGCGCGGTGGTTATATTCCTCGGCACAGGACGCGACTTTTCAAAGGGACAGGAAATCAAGTCCCTCGAATTCGAGCACTATCCGGGCATGGCCGAGAAAAAGCTCGAAGACATCAGAGAGAGGGCGCTTAAGAACTTCAATATAATCGAAATGTCAATCATCCACAGGACAGGCCCCATAGAAATAGGCGAGGCAATAGTGCTCATTACAGCGGCGTCCGCGCACAGGAACGACGCATTCATGGCGTGCGAATGGGCCATTACAGAACTTAAGCGCATAACCCCAATCTGGAAAAAGGAATTCACAAAAGATGGCGAGGTCTGGGTGTCTGAGACGCCCTGAGAGGAGTTTGGTATGATTACGGTCGGCATACTTACGATGAGCGATAAGGGTTCACGGGGCGAGAGGGAGGATTTAAGCGGCAGGGAAATCGAGCGTATGATTAAAACCCTTGCTGTCGAGGTAAAGTCCTATGAGGTCATCCCTGACGAAGTCGAGGTAATAAAGGCAAGGCTCATTGATTTTGCGGACAGGCTCAAGCTGGACTTGGTGCTGACCACAGGCGGCACTGGCGTTACTCCGAGGGATGTTACGCCAGAGGCCACAAAGGCGGTAATCGAGAGGGAGCTTCCGGGCATGAGCGAGGCCATGCGAGCCGAAAGCCTCAAAAAAACGCCGAACGCCATGATTTCGAGGGCCGTCTGCGGCATAAGGAAAAACACCCTCATCATAAACCTTCCCGGAAGCCCAAAGGCCGTAAAGGAAAACCTCGCCGTGGTTATGCCCGCCTTAATCCATACGATTGAGAAGATAAAGGGAAGCACCGAGGAGTGCGCGAGGACTTAGGGCGGTATCTACGCTGCTACGAAAACGCTAAAAAACAAGCATAAATCATCGTTATGAAAAAACTTATCCACATATTAAATGACCTTGTCAAAAAAAATATTATTGAAAAATACGCCATAGGCGGGGCCGTGGCGGTTATTTTCTACACGGAAACAATCAACACCAAGGACATTGATGTGTTTGTAGCCACTCAATTGACAAGGTCAAAATACGGGATTGTCCATCTCGGTTCGATATATGAGTATCTCAAAAAGGCCGGCTGCAAGATGGAAGGCCAGTATTTTATAATTGAAGGTATCCCTGTTGATTTCATAGCCGCTTATGACGACCTTACCATGGAGGCCGTGGATAACGCTGTTGACAGATTATATGCTAAAATTAAAGTGAAGGTTTTCCGGCCTGAATATATCGCGGCAATCGCCTTGCAGACAGGCAGGAATCGGGATTTAAGGAAGATTGATTTACTGATGACGGAAACCAAGCTTGACGAAAAGCTCCTTAAAGATATCTTGAAAAGACATGGCTTACTTGAAAAGTGGGGAAGATATATTAATGAATAAGGAAAAATATTTTAAAGAGGCGAGAAAGTTTAATCAAAGGCTTTTTGCATCAAAAGAAAAGACGCGGAAGGCTTGGGCAAAAAAGCCCATGGAAGATAAAATCAAGGAGCTTGTAAAACTCCATGAGGTTACGGCGGCCCTTCATCCGGAATTGAGAAAGATTATCCCTTGGAGATTATCGAAAAAATGATGTTACCCCCATGAAGTTGAGGTAAATTGCTGCGCTGACTGTGCGCTAAAAAGCATCCAAAAGATTTGTAGGGTGGGCACTGCCCGCCAAAATATCAGCTACTCGCTCCTGTAAATGGTGGGCACCGCCCACCCTACAAGGCTTAACTGTGTGTCCGAAATTTC
>CAYIRV010000174.1:0-4299 GCA_964365865.1 uncultured Thermodesulfobacteriota bacterium
CGCCCCGTAAGCCGGGCAATGGATTATATGGGCAGGAAAGGATTTACTCTGATAGAGGTCATTATAGTTGCGGCGATTATAGCCGTGCTCGCCTCCGCTGCCATGCCCCTTTCACGGCTTGCGGTAAAAAGGCGCAAGGAATGGGAGCTGAGGCAGAGCCTCCGCGTTGTCAGAAACGCGCTCGACGAGTACAAGAGGGCATGGGACGACGGCAGGGTAAGAAGAAACCCAGGGGAGTCAGGCTATCCGCCTGATTTGAAGACCCTTGAGCAGGGCGTTGAGGACGCCGCATACCCGGGTTCAGGCAGGAGGCTCAGGTTTTTGAGGCGGGTGCCTCGCGACCCTATGAACAAAGATGCCGGCATCTTGCCGCAGGAAACATGGGGTCTCAGGAGCTACCAAAGCGGCCCGGACGAATTAGAGGAAGGCGCGGATGTGTTTGATGTGTATTCAAAGAGCGGAGAGACCGGCCTTGACAACACCCCGTACAGGGCTTGGTAACGGCCGTGTGTCCAAAAGTGCCGGCTTTACCCTCATAGAGATTGTAATCGTCATGACGATAATCGGCGCACTCGCGGCAATAGCCGTTCCGGCGTACCAGAACTCCGTGGTCAGGGCAAAGGAGGCTGTTCTTAAGGAAGACCTCTATGCGATGCGGGACGCTATTGACAAGTTTTATTCGGATAACGGCGTTTATCCAACAGGCATTTCTGAACTCGTTAAGCAAAGGTACCTGCGCTTCATCCCTGTTGACCCTTTCACTAACTCCAAGGACACATGGGTGGAGGTGCATGACGAACTTGAGCCTGGGGTCTATGATGTGAAAAGCCGGAGCGTTCTCATAAGCCGCAACAACGAGCCTTACGATGAATGGTAGGCAGGGTTCGTATGGTAAGGCGGGCTTTACATACCTGAGCGTCCTTTTCGTTGTTACGGTCATGGGGTTCATCCTCTCAAGAACCGGCGTTGCGCACAGGAGCGCGGCCCAAAGGGCAAAGGAAGAGGAGCTTATATTCAGGGGGCTTGAGATAAAAAGGGCCATAGGGGCTTATTACAGAGAGAACAATAAATACCCTTCCCGGCTCGAAGACCTCGTCAAAGACCCGGGGCTTCCATACACGAAGCGTTATTTGAGGAGGCTCTATGCAGACCCTTTTACAAGAAGGGCTGACTGGGAGATTATAATGTCTCCTCAAACAGGAATAATGGGTGTAAGGAGCCGAGGCCGAGGAGCGCCTTTCAAGAAAATCGGTTTTCCCCCTGAGCTTAAGGGCATTGAAGGCGATAAAGGCAATAATAGATACAGCGATTGGGAGTTCGCATATTATGGAGAGTCTCCACCGGCTTCTGATTATGGATATGAAAGATTGGGCAGATAAACGGCTCTTGATGCACAAGGCCCGGTCAGGGAGCACGGAGCTTGCATCCTTCAATCACGGGTTCTCTGCCCTATTGAGCTCCGGCCTTTCTGTTGTCGAAAGCCTTGATGCGATTAAGGCTTCTGTCGGGGACAGGCATTTCAGAGATGCGCTTAACGGCATTGCGGTTAGGGTCAGGGCAGGGGAGCCGTTGTCATGCGCCATGAAAAGCCGCCCTGATGCGTTCCCTGCGCTGTATATTGCCGCCATAGCCGCGGGCGAGGGAACAGGGGAGATGACTCGGCTTTTGAGGAGATACGCGGCGTTTGACAAAAAAATAGGCGCGCTCAGGAAAAGGTTCGTCTCGTCCATGATATATCCGGCGGTGCTCGCGTGCGCGAGCCTTGCCGTTGGCGCGTTCTTTCTCGCGTATGTGGTCCCGTCGTTCGCCGAGATATATTCCGGCGCCGCGCTGCCGCTCCCGACGAGGGTTCTGATAGCAGCGGCAAGTCTTTTAAGAACGCATGTCATATTATTTATTGCGCTCGCGGCCAACGGCGTCGCGGCAATAAAGATATTTTCAGGCACGGAAAAGGGCAAGGTGTTTTTTGATTCCCTCAAGCTCGGTATGCCTGCGTTCGGCGCCCTGTACAGGGCGTACGCCGTATCAAGGCTTTGCTCCGCGCTCGCCATGTCGCTCGGCGCAGGTTTTACCTTTGTCGTTGCCCTCGGCATGTCGTCATCGGTTATTCAGAACAGCGTTATGGAGAAGCGGCTTGAAAGGGCCGCTGGGGAAATCAAAGGCGGCAGAGGCATCAGCGATGCGTTCGCGTCCTCCGGGGTCATGCCTGAATTTGCGCTCGCCATGCTTTCGGCAGGCGAACGGTCTGCGACGCTCGCCGAGGCGTTAGAGGAGATTTCATCTTATTATGAGGACGAGATGGCGCACAGGCTCGATTTGCTTTCAAGGCTTATCGAACCGGCGCTCATGATTGTAATGGGCGCCTTGGTGGGGGCCATAGCCGTGCTCATGTATCTTCCGGTATTCGAGCTCGGGGGCGCGTTTTAAAAGGGGGGCAAGTGGGCCCGTTAAAGAGGCTCGGCGAGATACTCGTTGATGAGGGGCGTTTGAAGCCTGAATCCGTCAATGCCGCGCTCGCGCACGCGAAAAGGCTCGGCGTGCGCACTGGGCAGGCGTGCATGGATCTCGGGTTCATAACCGAGGAGGCCCTCGCAGAGGCCGTAGCCAAGCAGTGGGGGCTTGAATACCTCGAATATATCCGGGCCGCTGACGCCGAACTTGACGAGCGCGCCATGGACGCGCCTCTGGCCGATGTATTCCACAGACACAGGTTTGCTCTTCTCAAGCTCGGTTCTTCTACGGTGTTTGCAGTATCAGACCCTTCGGAATTTTTTGCCATTGACGGTCTGTCCAAAGCCATATCGGAGAAGACCGGAGACAGGGTAAAGTTAGCGGTGGCCGCTCCTTCCGCCATTGAAAGGCTCCTCGACAAAAAAGTCCGTCTGCCCGCGCTCCCCCAAAAGGCATCGGCTGAGAATATATCCGCAACGGATTCTCCGGCCGTTAGGCTTGTTGACGCTGTTTTGCACGACGCGATGGCAAAGGGCGCGAGCGACATCCATATCGAGGCATGTCCCGGAGGCGCGACAATCAAATACAGGATTGACGGCGCGCTCAGGCGGGCCTCAAGTATGGAGGATGACGCGCTCAGGCAGAGGGTCATATCGAGGATTAAGGTCTTGGCCTCGCTCGACATCTCCGAGGCCCGGCTGCCGCAGGACGGGAGGTTCTCGGCCCAATTCAGGGAAAGGACCGTTGACTTGAGGGTCTCGATCATGCCGGGGATACACGGCGAGGACGCGGTCATAAGGCTCCTCGACAAGGAGCATCTCCTGAACGAGTTTAAGGCGTTAAGCCTCGACGGCCTGGGGCTGGGGGATACGGAAGTCCGCGCCCTCAGAAAGGCCATACATGCGCCTCACGGCATGGTGCTCGCAACAGGCCCGACAGGGAGCGGCAAGACGACCACGCTCTACGCCGCGCTCTCGGAGATAAACACGGGCGCTGACAAGATAGTGACCATCGAGGACCCGGTTGAATACAAGCTTAAGGGAGTATTGCAGATACAGGTGAATGAAAAAAAAGGGCTTACATTCGCGAGGGGACTGAGGTCAATACTGCGGCACGACCCGGACAGGGTCATGGTCGGAGAGATACGCGACCATGAGACCGCTGACATAGCGGTGCAGGCCGCGCTCACAGGGCACCTGGTGCTTACAACCGTGCACGCGAACAACGTCTTTGATGTCATAGGAAGGCTCCTGCACATGGGCATAGAGCCGTATAACTTTATTTCGTCCCTGAACTGCGTGTTCGCGCAGAGGCTTATAAGGCGCATCTGCGCCAAGTGCAAACGCCCGGCCGAGGCGGGCTCTCAGCAGCGATTACAATTATACGAAGGCGCCGGGTGCGCCGGGTGCGGATACACCGGGTATGCGGGGAGAAAGGCGATCGGCGAGGCGCTTGTCCTGACCGACGAGCTCAGGGACATGATAGCCGGACGGAGGCCATTCTCGATGATAAGGAAAAAGGCGGCAGGCACAGGCATGACGAGCCTGAGACAAGCGGCGCTTCGCTGCCTTGAGAGGGGCGAGACGACCCTTCAGGAGATAAACAGGGTGACGAGCGAGGAGCGCTGATGAGGTTTTTCGGAAAAACCCCGGTTGTCGGCCTGTATGCGGGCGCAGGGTGCGCGGCAGTGGCTGAGGCCGTGGCCGAAGGAGGCGCATGGAGGCTCAAAAGGTTCGTAAAGGCGCCGATGCCGGAGGGCGCGCCGTTCTCAGGGCTGAGGAGCTTAATCCCCGCACTCTTGAGCTTGTCAGGCATAAAGGCAAGGGAGATAACAATAGCCATACCGGA
>CAYIRV010000175.1:0-4272 GCA_964365865.1 uncultured Thermodesulfobacteriota bacterium
CTGTTCCTCTGTCTTCACTTGCGCCGCCACATCCCCCTTGTATATCCAGACCTTCACCCCGATTAACCCATATGTCGTCTTTGACTCGGCGTGCGCATAATCTATGTCCGCCCTGAGTGTGTGCAGCGGCACGCGGCCTTCCCTGTACCACTCGGTCCTCGCTATCTCCGAGCCGCCGAGCCTTCCGGCGCACATTATCTTGATGCCCTTGGCCCCCATCCTCATGGACGATGTCACGGCCTTCTTCATCGCCCTCCTGAAGGAGACCCTCCTTTCAAGCTGCATGGCCACATTCTCGGCCACGAGTTGGGCGTCGGTATCGGGCTTTCTCACCTCGACTATATCGAGCTGCGCGTCCCTGCCCGTGAGACTGCAAAGCTGCTTTTTCAGGATGTCTATCTCAGAGCCGCGCTTTCCTATCACTATCCCCGGCCTTGCGGTCTTAATGATAATCCGGACATTGTTAGCGGTCCGCTCTATCTCGACCTTGGATATGCCCGCGTGGAAGAGCTTCTTCTTCACGAAGCGCCGTATCTTCAAATCCTCGTGCACGAAGTTCGCGTAGCCCTTGTCGGCGAACCACCGGGAGTCCCAGCCTTTCGATATCCCTAACCTGAAACCTATTGGATTAACTTTCTGGCCCAAAAACTGCCTCCTTTTTTCATGCCGCAATCTGCACGCCTCGAAAGCGCGCAGGCTGCAACTCCGTTATTTCTCGGCTACCACTATGGTTATATGGCTCGACCTTTTTCTTATAAGGCCGCCTCTGCCCATGGCCTTCGCCTGCATGCGCTTTATGACAGGCCCATGGTTGACATAGGCCCTCTTTACATAAAGCTTATCAGCATCGAGGTCCTTTGTGTTCTCCGCGTTGGCCACGGCGCTCTTGAGGACCTTCGTTATGTCCCTGCTCGTAGCCTTTTTGCAGAAGTTAAGGATGTTAAGCGCCTCGTCAATCTTCTTGCCCCTGATAAGGTCTATGACGAGCCGTGCCTTCTGGGGGGAGAACCTCATATATCTCGCAATCGCCTTGGCTTCCATAGCTCTCTATCCTTTCGGCGCCGGCAGCTTCGCCTTCTTTATTCCGGAATGGCCGTGGAACGTCCTCGTTGCCGAGAATTCGCCGAGCTTATGCCCGACCATGTTCTCGGTTACGAACACGGGTATGAACTTCCTGCCGTTGTGCACCGCGATGGTGAACCCCACCATCTCAGGTATTATCATTGACCTTCTCGACCAGGTCTTTATGACCTTCCTTGCCTTGGCGTCAACGCCTCTTTCAACCTTTTCAAGGAGATGCTTGTCAATGAACGGCCCTTTTTTTATGGAGCGCACGCTACTTCCTCCTGCTTACTATGTACTTGTCCGCTTGCTTCCGTCTTCTGGTCTTGTAACCCTTTGCAGGCGTGCCCCACGGGCTCTGCGGATGATTGCCCTTGCTTTTGCCCTCGCCCCCTCCATGCGGATGGTCTACCGGGTTCATGGCCACACCCCTCACCCGCGGCATCCTTCCGAGCCAGCGCGTCCTGCCCGCCTTGCCTATGGTTATGTTCTCGTGGTCAATGTTACCGAGCTGGCCTATGGTGGCGTAGCATTCCTGCCTGATGAGCCTGACCTCGTTTGAAGGGAGTTTCACGGTTGCGTAATCGCCTTCCTTTGCCATGAGCTGCGCGTATGAGCCCGCGCTTCTCACGAGTTGGCCGCCCTTGCCTGCCCTCATCTCGACATTGTGCACGAATGTGCCTACTGGTATTGCCTTAAGCGGCAGGGCGTTGCCGGGCTTTATGTCGGACTCAGGGCCTGCCACTACATTGTCCCCGACCTTCATATCGAGCGGCGCGAGCATGTATCTCTTTTCCCCGTCCGCATAATTCACGAGCGCTATGTCCGCGCTCCTGTTAGGGTCATACTCTATGGCGCTTATCTTGCCCGGTATATTGAGCTTGTCGCGCCTGAAGTCGATTATCCTGTAGAGCCGCTTGTGGCCGCCCCCTATCCAGCGGCTCGTAATCCTGCCTACGTTGTTCCTGCCGCCGGTGCGATTCCTCACGGAGGTAAGGGCCTTCTCAGGCCTCTTCTTTGTGAGGTGCCCGAATACGAGCGTCGTTTTTTCCCTTATGGCAGGCGATGTTGGCTTATAGTGTTTTACCGGCATAACGTTGTCTCAGCCTTGCAAATCAGCGCTGGCTAAACTCCTTCGAATAATTCTATCTTGTGCCCTTTTACAAGGGTCACATACGCCTTCTTTCTCGTGGGTCTCTTACCGGCGTATTTGCCGAGCCTCTTGACCTTGCCCGGCGACTTATAAGTATTGACCGCTGCGACCTTCACATTGAAGACCTTTTCAACGGCCTCTTTGATGTCGCCCTTATTCGCCAGCACATCCACCCAGAATACCGCCTTGTTCTGGCTTGCGGCCTGAACCGTGCTCTTTTCTGTTATCACAGGCGCCTTTATTATTGAATAATGGTCCTTCATTGCAGCTTCTCCTCGATACTCTTAAGCGCCCCTGCGGTGATTACGAGGTTGTCGTAGCAGAGTATGTCATAGACATTTATGCCCGGGGCAAGCAAGACCTTGAAGCCATGCATGTTTCTGACCGAAAGCCGCGCGCTCGTGCCCTCTCCCTCGATGACGACAAGGGCGTTATCAAGGCTTATCTTTTTGAATAGCTCTTTTGCCTGTCTTGTCTTTGCGCCGCCGAAGTCCAGAGAATCGAACACAAAGAGCCTGCCGTCCGCGAGCCTCTGCCTCAGCGCCGCCTTTACCGCGTCCTTTCTGACCCTCTTGGGCACAAGGTAGGAATAATCCCTCGGATGCGGGCCGAAGACCGTGCCGCCGTGCCGCCAAAGAGGACTCCTGTTGGAGCCTGAGCGCGCCCTGCCCGTGCCCTTCTGCTTCCAGGGCTTGATGCCTCCGCCGCTGACATTTGCCCTGGTCTTGGTCGAGGCGTTGCCTTTTCTCCTGTTGGCGAGCTGCATCTTCACCACCTCGTAGAAAAGGGCCTCGTTTACAACGCCTTCGTATATGTCTTTGTCGAGCTCTATGCTCGACACCCTTACACCATCTTTATTCAATATGTCCACTGTCATGGTTTGCTCTTCTTAACCGACTTTTTAATCTTTATGAACCCGTTTACAGGCCCTGGGACCGCCCCGCTTACAAGCACTATGTTCTCCTCGGGCCTCATGTCCACAATCCTCAGGTTCTGCACGGTCTTAATGTCAAAACCCATGCGGCCGGCCATCCTCATGCCCTTGTAGACCCTCGAAGGGTCGGAAGACGAACCAATGGAGCCCGGCGCCCTGTTGTGCATTGAGCCGTGGGAACCGGCGCCGCCGCTGAAGTGGTGCCTCTTCATGCTGCCCTGAAAGCCTTTGCCGATGGTCCTGCCCGACACATCAATATGGTCGCCTATCTTAAAAATCTCAGAGACGTTTATGGCCTGACCGGGCTTGTATTCGTCCTTGCCCTCGCGTTCAAACTCGCCGAGGCACGAAAGCGCCGGAGTGCCTGCCTTTGTAAAGTGCCCCTTGGACGCCTTATTGGCCCTCTTATCCTTTTTCTCGCCGATACCCAACTGCACGGCGTCATACCCGTCAGATGTGACGGTCTTTATCTGGACTACATAGCATGTTCCCGCCTGAATGGCGGTTACAGGCACGGCCCTGCCGTCTTCAGCGAATATCCGCGTCATTCCGATTTTTTTTCCGAATAGCCCTTTAATCATAACCCGAACCTCATAACCCAAGCCTTTACTATGCGACTTTTAGACACGCCTCAAGGCAGAGCCTAATCGAGCCTTATCTCCACATCCACGCCAGCGGGAAGGTCAAGCTTCATGAGCGCGTCAACAGTCGTCTGCGTAGGCTCCATGATATCCATCAGCCTCTTATGGGTCCTAATCTCGAACTGCTCCCTGCTCTTTTTGTCAACATGAGGCGAACGGAGCACGCAGAACTTGTTTATGCGCGTTGGCAGCGGTATCGGCCCCTTGACCCGAGCCCCTGTCCTCTTTGCCGTCTCCACGATCTCCTTAACGGATTTATCGAGGAGCCTGTGGTCAAAGGCCTTAAGCCGTATCCTTATCTTCTGGTTCTCCACTTTTTAACCCCTGGGTATTGCCTTTCTTCTTTTGTCTTCGTATCGGTTCTATCTGTTGTTGAAAAGGGGCGGCCTGTAACGCCCCTGCCTCTTAAGCTAAAATCTTGGTTACTACGCCGGCGCCCACGGTCCTGCCGCCTTCCCTTACCGCGAACCTGAGACCCTCGT
>CAYIRV010000176.1:0-4264 GCA_964365865.1 uncultured Thermodesulfobacteriota bacterium
TTTAGTGAAAAAACCAACATGAGTCATATAAGTTTGATTCTAAACAAAAAACACGGCAATGTCAATAAGCATAGCGAGTGGAGCGAGCGAATTACAATCTCAAAATTCCATACTTATTAAACTCCCCGCGTCTTCTTGCTGGGAGTTTTAATACCCTTGCAAGGATGCCGGATATGTGCTAATTTTTTCGCATGAGGCTTACCATGGAACAGATAGAGAAGGTGTCTTCCCTGATATTCGAGAGGCTTAAGGAGAAAAAACTCATAATCTTTAAATCCCCGGAGCATGTGGTCCTTAAGAAGATACACGACGCGATACTCGAAAACCTCAGGGCAGAGGATGCCCTGGACAAGGAGGTCGAGGAGATACTCCAGACCCACACCGGCGCCATAGACACCCAGAGGCTCGACTACAGGCGGATGTTCAGCATGGTCAAGGCCAAGCTCGCCAAGGAGAGGGAGATAGTGATTTGAGGTTCACGGAGGACAGGATTTCCCACATAGCGCACCTCGTGGCCGACGGCATATGGAAGGACGACCTCGTTGACTTTTCCGACGACCAAAAGGCCCTGCATGAGATAAAGCTTGTGCTGAGCGGATACCTGAAGATAGAGGATGTTGCCGATGACGCGGCCAGGGCCAAGATACGCTCCCTATCGAGGGATGTGCCGGAGGGGAGCAGGGAATGGGACATACTCTACAAGAAGTATTTTGAAGAAGAACTCTCTAAGAAAAAAGGCTTATATTGATGACTGCATTTATAATGTCCTGACTTATATTTTCAAATGACATAATCGTAAACATTAAAAGCTGATAACTCCTCCCCTTTACAAGGGGAGGCTGGGTGGGGTTAAGTTTGCAGTTCTCAATAGCGTCAGCCAACTTCTCAGGATAGACCGTGAAGACCGTTCTAACAATCGCAGGCTCAGACCCCACCTGCCGGGCAGGCGTTCAGCAGGATATAAGGACATTCTGCGGCTTCGGGGTTCTCCCTCTGTCTGCTGTAACCGCGCTTACGGTTCAGGGCAGAAGGGGCGTAAGGGCCGTAGCGCCCGTAAAAAGCGGACTCCTTAAAGAACAGCTCGACTGCGTTTTAAAGGGAACAAGGCCCCATGCGGTGAAGGTGGGGATGCTCGCGAATTCAGGCAATGTCGAGGCGCTTCTTAAAACAATCAAATCCCATGAACTTGAAAATATAGTCCTCGATACGGTCTTTGCCTCGTCGTCCGGACATCCGCTTCTCGATAAAAAAGGCATACGCGCGTTCCCGCGCCTCTTTCCTTTTGCGCTCGTCGTTACTCCGAACTTGAGCGAGGCTTCCATAATAACAGGTATGAAGGTCAAGGATATTAACGGCATGGAAAAGGCCGCTTATTTCATGCGCGCGTTAGGGGCGAAAAATGTCCTCGTAAAAGGCGGGCATCTTGCGGGCGCGCCTGTGGATGTGTTTTTCGACGGCAGATATTTTTATCACTTGTTCGGAAAAAGGCTCAAGGCGACCGATGAGGCACTGCACGGCACAGGGTGCATGCTCTCATCAGCCATTGCCGCTGGGGTTGCGGCGGGTAAAGCCGTTTTAACGGCCGTGGCAGAGGCCAAGGTTTATGTCGAAGGCATGATACGGCTCAGGTTAAAGGTGTACCCCCCCTACCCCCCCCTTTAGAAAAGGGGGGGGTATCAGGTCTCTATTTTGGCCGGCAATCCCCATCCTGCTGGGCTGATACCCCTTCCTTTATTTGCCGCATTATTAATCCAACCCATTGTTTTTCCTTTATAAAACCTTGCCGTTGTCCGCCCCTGTCAAAGCTTTGCCTTGACATAAGTCTGATTAGCGGGTAAGATGTGTTGCCTTCATCTTTTGCAGGCGCCTATGAAAAAAATAATCTTCATCGAATCCCGTCCCCCTGATTACCATGTGTTTTCAAGGATGGCCCTTCCGCGCCTCGGCACGGTTCTACTCGGGACAATACTCAAGAAGCACGGCTATGAAGTAAAGTGCTATGTTGAGACCATCCAAGAGATAGACTTGGCGGATTTGCTCACCGCTGACCTCGTAGGTCTATCCACAATCACATCAACATCAAGAAGGGCATACGAGCTCGCCGACCTCCTCAAGACGGCCGGCATTCCGGTCTTTATCGGCGGCCCGCATGTAACATTCATGACAGAGGAGGCGCTTGAGCACTGCGACTATGTGTTAAGGGGCGAGGCCGACGATGTCATAGTGGACTTTATAAAGGCGTTCGAGACAGGCAAAGGGTTTGAATCCATCACAGGGCTGTCCTACAGGTCTGGCGGCCGCGTCATCCACAATAAAGAAACCCCGCTCTGCAAGGACATAAACACTCTTCCCGCCCCGGACTTCAGTCTGATAAGGGGTGTCGAGGGGCATGGCATAAAGAAGTTCAACATAACCCCGGTCATGACCTCGCGCGGGTGCCCTTTTGACTGCAGCTTCTGCTCTGTTACGGCCATGTTCGGCCAGAAGTACCGCTTCAGGAGCAAGGAACTGGTAATAGACGAACTTCGCAACCACAAGGCCAACGGATGCAAGTGGGTGTTCTTCTACGACGACAACTTTGTCGCGCACAAGAAGAGGACAAAGGAACTGCTTCACGACATGATTCAGGCCGGGATTACCCCGCACTGGACCGCGCAGGTAAGGGCGGATGTGGCAAAGGACCAGGAGCTGATGGAGCTCATGCAGAGGTCAAAGTGCCACACCGTGTATATAGGGTTCGAGTCCATCAACCCGGCGACACTCAAGGCCTACAACAAGAAACAGTCCCTCGATGACATAGAGGTCTGCATAAAGCTGCTCCACAAGAAAGGCATACGGATACACGGCATGTTCGTCTTCGGCTCTGACGAGGACACGACCGACACCATAGAGGAGACAATCAGGTTCGCCAAAAAGAACGACCTCGAATCAGTGCAGTTCATGATACTTACCCCGTTGCCCGGGACAAAGACATACCGGGACTTGGACGGCGCGGGCAGAATCCTCTCCAAGGACTGGTCGCTCTACGACGCGCACCATCTCGTGTTCCAGCCCAAGCAAATGTCGTACTACGAGCTTCAGGCAGGCACCATAGACGCGGTAAGGCGGTTCTATTCCGTAGGCCAGATCGCCAAGAGGGCCGTGCGCCTCGACCTTTTCAATGTGGCTCTTAAGACCTACGGCAGAAGCGTTACCAAAAAATGGATTGAAAAAAACCAGTATTTCCTCGACTACGCCAAGGCCCTGACAGCAGCCGGCAAGAACATCGAGCTCTCGGCAAAGAAGACCGCCGAGGACTTGAAGGAAAAATTCCGGCAGTTCGAACTATCCGGGGCCATAATCATTCCAAAGACCCGTTAGCCGCCCTTGGGCGAAAAAATGTATAAGGAGACGTATTTGCCGAAACTCCTCATAAGGTCGCTGGTCTGCCTTGCCGTCGTTGGCGCGTGCGCGGCCCCAGCATATTCGTTGGCAAAAGAAGCGGCGAAAGACATCCCCTCCTTGCCGCAGGACGGCCAAATACTGCAAGGAACCCCCCTATATCCCCCCTTTATAAGGGGGGATATAGGGGGGTTCCCGTTGACAGGCTCAACCCCTACTGAAAAAACACCGCCTGTTTACGAGGCTTGCATTGCTCCCGGCGCTGAAAATCAAGACATGGAAAAGGGCGCAGGAGCCGTCTATCTGCCGGCAGAGGCCCCTGAAATACCGGTTGAATCCTGCGCCCGGCAAGAGTTTCTTGCGCTTGAGGCAGACGATGCCCTGAGCATCGCAACAGGGATGACGCCCGCTCTTTCCGGCGTGCCTGTGGTATTCAACGACAAGGTCGCCTCTTTCGTAACATACTTCCAGACAAGGGGCAGGAAGCACTTCGAGAGGTGGCTGAGCAGACAGCCGTTATACATGTCAACCATAACCGCGCTTCTCAGGGAGCAGGGCCTGCCCGAAGACCTCTTCTATATCGCGTTCATAGAGAGCGGCCTGAACCCCACGGCAAAGTCGCGGGCAAAGGCCGTGGGCATGTGGCAGTTCATAAAGGGGACGGCGAAAAATTACGGGCTCAGGGTTGACTGGTGGGTAGACGAAAGGCTTGACCCTGAGAAGGCCACTGTCGCGGCCGGCAAATACCTGAAGAACCTCTACGGCCAGTTCGGCTCGTGGTATCTCGCGGCCGCCGGATACAACGCGGGCGAAGGCAAAATCATGAGGGCCATACGGAAGCCCGGGACCGAGGACTTCTGGGCGCTCGCAAGCCAGAGAATGC
>CAYIRV010000177.1:0-4253 GCA_964365865.1 uncultured Thermodesulfobacteriota bacterium
AAAACCAATCGAAGTCGCTTCTCCCTTCGTTGCACTTCGAGGTTGAATCTGGGAGGGTAAGACCGTTGAAATTCTTGTAATGTCTGAGATGGAGGTAGGCGGTGTCGCCTAAGTTGCCGCAGATAAGCGGCGAAGACCTCGTTAAGTTATTCCAAAGACTCGATTACAAAATAATCCGGCAAAAAGGCAGTCACATAAGGTTGAGAAAGATTACGATATTGGGCTAACACAACATAACAGTTCCAAACCATAAGGGCATTGCAAAAGGCACATTGAGCGATATTATTACAAAGGTGAGTTTCTGGAATAATCTTTCTAAAGATAAATTGTTCGGGATGATAAAGGTGAAACGGATATGACTACTGTTAAAGAAGAGGCAAAAAAAATTCATTGATAAACTCCCGGAAGGGGCTTCATGGGATGACATCATGTACGAAATAAACCTCGTTGCCGATGTCCTCGATGGGCTCAAGGATGCTGAAGCGGGAAAGGTGATAACTACGGAGCAACTCCTAAAAAGAGTTGAAAAATGGGGAAGGTAGGTTTATGGTTTTAGAGAAGTTATCTATCAGAACTATAGGATTATTTACAGAACCGCAGGAACGAGAGATGACATTGAAATACTTGCCGTAATTCATGGCGCTCGTGATATTAAAGCAGTATCTCGTAAAGTGTGGGAGTTGTAGATAATTATTGAAAACAATCACGGGGTTTACATGAAAAAAACAGGCGCAGAGATACTTATAGAATGCCTTTTGAAGGAAGGCGTTGACACGGTCTTCGGGTTCCCCGGTGGCGCGGTCCTGCCTTTATACGATGTGCTCTACACCAACCCGGTAAGGCACATACTCGTCCGCCACGAACAGGGCGCCGTGCATATGGCGGACGGTTACGCGAGAGCGACCGGCAGGCCGGGCGTGGTCATTGTAACGTCGGGCCCCGGGGCCACGAATACCGTTACAGGCATAGCCACGGCGTATATGGACTCAATCCCGCTTGTAGTGTTCACAGGGCAGGTTCCTACGGCCCTTATCGGGAACGACGCCTTTCAGGAGGCCGACATAGTCGGCATCACGAGGCCGTGCACAAAGCACAACTATCTTGTCAAGGATGTGAGAGACCTCGCCCGGATTGTGAAGGAGGCCTTTTACATAGCGACAACAGGCAGGCCCGGGCCTGTGCTCGTTGATGTGCCGAAGGATGTGTTTACCGGCACTGCCGAGTTCAACTATCCGGAAAAGGCGCACCTTCCGAGCTATCAGCCGACATACAAGGGCCATCCCGGGCAGATAAAGAAGGCGGTCGAGTTAATCCTCAAGTCAAAAAGACCTGTGGTTTACGCCGGCGGAGGGGTTATTCTTTCAAATGCATCCGAGGAACTTAAGGCCCTCTCCACGAAGCTCGGGCTGCCGACGACAACGACACTTATGGGCTTGGGCGCTTTTCCGGGCACGCATCCATTGTTCATGGGAATGCTCGGCATGCACGGCACATACGCCGCGAACATGGCAATAACCAACACGGACTGCCTCATTGCAATCGGGGCCAGGTTCGACGACAGGGTTACGGGAAAGATTGACGAGTTCGCCCCGTATGCGGGCATAATACACATTGACATTGACCCGACATCCATCAGCAAGAATGTCAAGGTTGATGTCCCCATAGTCGGCGATGTCAAGAATGTCCTCAATGACATGCTTAAGGCGCTCCCGGCCAAGAGGGACTTGAGGGATTTTTCAAAGAACACGGAGGAGTGGCGCGGGCAGATTAAATCATGGGCTGAAAAGCACAGGCTCTCCTACAAGTGGGACGGAAGTAAAATCAAACCCCAGTTTGTCGTTGAAAAGCTCTATGAGATTACAAAAGGGGACGCGATAATCACGACAGAGGTCGGCCAGAACCAGATGTGGGCCGCCCAGTTCTTCAAGTACGACCGGCCGAGGACGTTCATCACATCCGGCGGCTTGGGCACTATGGGCTTCGGCTTCCCTGCGGCCATAGGCGTGCAGCTCGCATTCCCTGATAAGACCGTCATTGACATCGCGGGCGACGGCTCCATACAGATGAACATACAGGAGCTTGCAACCGCTGTCCAGTACAGGCTGCCCGTGAAGGTGGCGATACTAAACAACATGGTGCTCGGCATGGTAAGGCAGTGGCAGGAGTTTTTTTACGACAAAAGATACTCCCACACCTGCATTTCCGTTGCCCCTGATTTCGTCAAGCTCGCCGAGTCTTACGGCGCGGCCGGGTTCTCCGCCAAAAAGCCGGACGAGGTCGAGCGTGTCATAAGAGAGGCCATGAAGATCAAGGACAGGCCGGTGCTTATGGACTTCAAGGTTGACCAGTTCGAGGATGTCTATCCCATGGTCCCGGCCGGGCAGCCTTTGAGCAAGATGCTTCTCGTTTAGTTTTTTTACTGGGAGGTTAAAAGGTGCGGCATACCATATCGGTTCTTGTTGCGAACGAATTCGGCGTGCTTTCGAGGATTGCCGGGCTTTTCTCAGGAAGGGGTTTTAACATAGAAAGCCTATCAGTGGCCGAGACCTTGGACTCGAAGGTTTCCCGGATGACCATAGTAACGAGCGGGGACGATAATGTCCTTGAGCAGGTTACAAAGCAATTGAATAAGCTCGTCAATGTCATCAAGGTTCACGACTTCACGGGCGAGGAGAGGATAGAGAGGGAGCTTGCCCTCGTGAAGGTGACATCCACGGCTGAGAACAGGGCCGAGATACTCTCGATAGTCGACATATTCAGGGCAAAGGTGGTTGATGTAAGCCCCCGCACATACACCATAGAGATAACCGGGGACGAGGAAAAAATCAGCGCCATTACCGAGCTTGTGCGCCCGTTCGGCATAAAGGAGATAGTAAGGACAGGCCGCATAGCCATGGCGCGCTCCCCTAAGCAGAAGTGATAAGCAGAAGGAATAATCCCCCTTAGTCCCCCTTTTAGAAAGGGGGATGATAAGAAAAGAATTCCCCTCCTTTAGAAAAGGAGGCTAAAATAAGACTTCTTCCACTTGCCCCCCTTTATAAAAGGGGGGTAGGGGGGATTGGGTGGATTTGAAGGACTGATGTAAAGACAAATCAGGAGGTTTTGATTTCATGAAGGTTTACTACGACAAGGACGCGAGTCTTGAAAAAATCCGCTCAAAGAAGGTCGCTGTGGTGGGCTTCGGCAGTCAGGGGCACGCCCATTCGCAGAACTTGAGCGACTCAGGGGTTCAAGTTACGGTGGGGCTTAGAAAGGACGGCGGCTCATGGAAAAAGGCCGAGGCAGCCGGGCTTAAGGTTACTACGGTAGCGGACGCGGTCAAGTCCGCGGATGTGGTGATGCTCTTAATCCCGGACGAGCATCAGGGGGACGCATACAGGGACGAGGTCGCGCCGAATCTCAAGAAAGGGGCCTATCTCGCCTTTGCGCACGGGTTTAACATCCACTTCGGACAGATAACGCCGGACAAGGGCACAAATGTCTTTATGGTGGCCCCGAAGGGGCCAGGTCATCTCGTGAGGCATGAGTTCACCAAAGGCAACGGCGTCCCGGCCCTTGTCGCGGTGCATCAGAACCCGTCCGGAGACGCGCTCGATGTGGCCCTCGCTTACGCGAGCGCCATAGGGGGCGGCAGGGCAGGCATAATAGAGACGACCTTCAAGTGCGAGACAGAAACCGACCTTTTCGGCGAGCAGGCGGTTCTATGCGGCGGCGTGAGCGCGCTTATAACCGCCGGGTTTGAGACCCTCGTAGAGGCGGGCTATCCGCCTGAGATGGCGTATTTCGAGTGCCTGCATGAGATGAAGCTCATAGTTGACCTCATATACGAGGGCGGCATATCCAACATGAGATATTCCATAAGCAACACCGCGCAATACGGGGATTTGACGAGGGGGCCGCGCGTCATAACGGATGAGACCAAGAAGGAGATGAGGAAAATACTCTCGGAGATACAGGGCGGGGCGTTTGCAAAGGAATGGATGCTCGAGAACAAGGCGAATAAGCCCGTGTTCAACGCGCTTACGCGCATGGGGCAGGAGCACGCGATAGAGGCCGTGGGGGAAAAGCTCCGCGGCATGATGCCGTGGCTTAAGAAGTCAAAAATCGTTGACAGGGATAGGAACTGAGGGGTGCCGAGATTGAGGGGCATCCCTGTCGCTAAAGAAGGCTGGCCGTTCATACTTATCTCTCTCGCGTCCGTGATTGCGGCTTGGTTCTCCGGGTTCTGGCAGTTCGAGTTTCTTTTGGCTCCT
>CAYIRV010000178.1:0-553 GCA_964365865.1 uncultured Thermodesulfobacteriota bacterium
CTTATAAAGCTCCGGCCTTCTGTCCTTGAATATATTGTTCAGTTCGTTCAGGTTCTTGTTTCTGGCCTTTTCAACGTCTATCGTGATTACCCTTGCCTCTTCCTTGGCCTCAGACGCCCTGTAGAGCACCTTTCCATCTGGCGCGGCTATCTGGCTCTGGCCTATGAATTTCAGGGGTTTGCCCTTTACCCTTTCCTCTGTTCCAATCCTGTTGGCGGTTATTGCAAACACCCTGTTCTCAAGGCATCTCGTGAGCATTGCCGCCGGGCAGTATGGGAGGACGAGGTTTGAAGGGTGGCATATTATATCCGCGCCCTTGAGCGCGAGCGTCCTTGCGGCCTCCGGGAAAAACCAGTCAAAGCATATCATCATGCCGATTCTGACCCCGCCAATGTCATGAACCTCAAAAGGCGTATTGCCCTTTGAGAACAGGTTTTTTTCATCTGAGAAAAGATGCGCCTTCCTGTAAACGGCAATCAGCCCGTTCGGGCCTATGAGCATTGCCGAGTTATACGCCCTTGCGCCTGATTTTTCCGCTATGCCAGCGACTATG
>CAYIRV010000178.1:563-4220 GCA_964365865.1 uncultured Thermodesulfobacteriota bacterium
TGACTTGTTTTCGCGCGCGGCCTGAGAAAGCCGTATCTCGGCATGTCCTCCCGGCAGCTTTTCCGAGTATTTCAGGGCCTCTGCCTTTGACCTGAACTGGTAACCTGTTGAGAAAAGTTCAGGGAGCACGACGATGTCCGCCCTGATGCCGCTCATCTTTTTTACAACGGCCTCGACATTCTCCTCTATCTGGCCGAACCTTGGGTTCGACTGTATGAACGCAACGGCGATTTCAGCCATATTGACAAAACCCCCTGTCTTTATTATCCTCAATGCTAAATTTACAAGTCCATATACTAATACTTTCCGCTTCTTTTGTAAATCCGCATATTCTGGTGAAACTTAAATGCCCTGCGCGAAGAAAAACAAAAAGGCGCTTGTAATCGGCGCAGGCAACATACTCCTTAGAGACGAAGGCGCTGGCGTCCGGGCGATCGAGGCCTTTTTGTCGGAATACGCGGCCCCGAAAGCCGTTGTGTTCCTCGATGCAGGCGCGGCCGGGCTGGCTGTGCTCGATTGTATGAAGGGCTATACGGACATCATCATCGTTGATGCGGCGCGCATGAAAAAAAGGCCGGGTGCTGTCCGCATGATTTCAGGAGACATGATTTCAAAATCAACCATCAGGACAACCGCGCACGACATAGGGCTTAACGAGGCATTAGAGCTTGCTGCTTTTGACGGCGATTGCCCGGATGTTACGCTTATAGGCATAGAGCCAAAGGACATCACCCCGGGCTTGGGGCTTACGCCGGAAGTTGAAAAAAAGATTCCGGAAGTTGTGCTTAAAATAAAGGCCGCGCTCGAAAGGCTCGGTTTCAAGAGCGTTAAAAGGGGGAAGGATGCACGAAATCCACTTGGCAAAAAACATAGTTAAGGCCTTGTTCGAGGAGATGAAAAAGAGGCGGCTCAAACGGCTCAAAAGCCTGAAGGTCAGGCTCGGGGAGCTTAACGCGATAGAGCCGGAGTCCGTCAAGCAGGCGTTTGATGAATGCCTGAAAGAGACCAATCTCAAAGGCGCGAGCATCGAGGTGGAAGTCCTGCCTCTATCAAAAGTCTGCCTGAGTTGCAAAAGGGCATTGCCTTTCGAGGACATGGTAAAGACCTGCCCGTCATGCAAGGGGAGCAGGTTCAAGAACACGACAGGCTATGAAATCGAAATCATATCAATGGAAGCTGTTTGAATGGGTAAGGGAACCCGCATCCGCATAACAGGCGTTGTGCAGGGCGTGGGCTTCAGGCCCTTTGTCTATAACCTGGCCGTTAGATACAAGCTTAAGGGGTTTTGCCTGAACGACTCCGAGGGGGTTGTCATAGAGGTGCAAGGCGGGCCTGTAGAAAAATTCCTCGAAGACATCAAGACCTCGCCTCCTCCGCTTTCCCGGATAGACTGCATCAAGGCCGAGCCTTTTGACGCCCATGACACTGCCGAAGGTTTTACCATCAGGGAAAGCCAAAGCATCGAGGGCGCCTTTGCCCTCGTGTCGCCGGATATATCGGTCTGCCATGACTGCCTGAATGAGATGTTCGACCCTTCCGACAGCCGTTACCTTTATCCCTTCATAAACTGCACGAACTGCGGCCCACGGTATTCAATCATATTGGACATACCATACGACAGGCCAAAGACCACAATGGCGGCCTTTAAGATGTGCCCTGACTGCGAGCGCGAATACCTTGACCCCACAGACCGCCGCTTCCACGCACAGCCGACCGCCTGCCCGAAGTGCGGCCCTCATGCGTGGATTTCCGAAAAAGGCACGCTCTTTGAATCAGCCGGCGGAATCAATTATACTGCCATAGAAAAGGCGCAGAGGCTTCTTAAAGACGGCGCAGTGCTCGCAATCAAAGGGCTTGGAGGGTTTCACCTTGCGTGCGACGCTTTAAACAACGATGCGGTAAAGAGGCTTCGGGCAGCCAAGAGAAAATCCTTTGGAGGAACAGGCGAGAGCAACAAGCCCTTTGCCCTCATGTCCTGCGATATTGCGGCTGTAAAGACCTTTGCCGATGTTTCGCCCGAAGAGGAAAAAGAGCTTACAGGCATAATCAGGCCCATAGTGCTCCTCAAAAAAAAGCCTGAGTCTGAAATCTCCGATGCAGTCGCGCCCGGCAACTCAAGATACGGCTGTATGCTCCCCTATACGCCTCTTCACCATCTCCTTTTCCATTCCGATAAGCTTAAATTAACGGCCCTCGTGATGACGAGCGGCAATCTGTCTGACGAGCCGATTGTAACATCGAACAAAGAGGCGGTTGAAAAACTCTCCGGCATAGCGGACTATTTTCTCCTGCACAACAGGGACATATACATGAGGGTGGACGATTCCATCGTCAGGTTCGACCTCAAAAGAAAAAGGGTTTTCCGCCGGGCGCGCGGGTTTGTGCCTGAAGTGGTGTCAATTGGAAAGGATTCGCCTGACATACTTGCGTGCGGGGCTGCGCTTAAAAACACATTCTGCCTCACTAAAGGCAAAAACGCGATATTGAGCCAGCACATAGGCGACCTCGAAAACCTCGAATCACTGAATTTTTTCAACGAGACACTTGAAAACCTCAAGAACACATTCAGGGCAAGACCGACGGCAATCGCCCTCGACATGCACCCTGATTATCTTTCCACGAAGTTCGGCATTGAATATATTAAAAAGAACAACATCCCTGATGAAAGGGTCATACGGGTACAGCACCATCACGCGCATGTGGCAAGCTGCATGGCAGAGCACGGCCTTTATGAAAAATGTATCGGTGTCGCCCTTGACGGCACGGGATACGGCACGGACGGCAATATCTGGGGCGGCGAGTTCTTCATAGCAGACAGGAAGGGTTTTTCAAGGACAGCGCATCTATGCTATGTGATGCTCCCCGGCGGGGATGCCGCGATAAAAGAGCCTTGGAGGATGGCGCTTTCATATCTTTGGCATACATACAAGAACGAAATCCACAAACACGCCGGCTTTTTCCTCAATCGGTTTGACGCGAAAAAAACCAATATTGTATTAACGATGCTCGACAAAAAACTCAACTCCCCGCTTACATCGAGCGCAGGCAGGCTGTTTGACGGAGTAGCCTCCATCATAGGGCTTAAGGACTCCATCACCTTCGAAGGAGAGGCCGCCATAGCGCTCGAATCAATAGCGCACGAAGGGGCTTTTGAGCCGTATCCCTTCATCCTTACGCAAGACATCCCCTCGGTCATTAATATAAGGCCGCTTATAGAGGGAATCACGGCGGACTTTACATCTGGCGTGGACAGGTCTATAATCTCCTCGCGGTTCCACTGGACAATCGCGGCGCTCATAACAACGGCGGCAAAGGCAACGAGAGACAGGACAGGCATCGAGGATGTGGCGTTAAGCGGAGGGGTCTTCCAGAACTCCCTTCTTATTGCCATGACAGCCCATGCCCTTAAAAAAGCCGGCTTCAGCCCTCGGTTCAACGAGCTTATACCCACGAACGACGGGGGGATTTCCCTCGGTCAGGCAGTGGTGGCAATTGAAAATCTGAAAGGGAACCAATAACCATGTGCCTCGGAGTGCCCGGAAGGGTGATAGAGATGCAAGGCCCTGCTGCAAGGGTTGATGTGGCTGGCGCGAAAAAGAACGTGTCTTTGGCGCTCTTGAGGGGCGTCTGCATAGGAGACTATGTGATTATCCACGC
>CAYIRV010000179.1:0-4206 GCA_964365865.1 uncultured Thermodesulfobacteriota bacterium
TCGATTCGGATGACGCGAAATCCCTCCTCGCAAAACCTGATCACTATGTGCAGGCCCACATAGCCGAGGCCTATGACGCCGATCCGCTCCTTTTTGCCGCGGATAAGCCCGCTTAAGGTGTTAAAGTTGTCTGCCATCTGTTTCTCCTTTCAGGATATTTTCAACCTTCGCTTGTGTGGCTGTATTTCTTCATCAGGGTGTAGAGCGTGGGCCTCGTAAGCCCTAATTCATCCGCGGCCTTGCTGATATTGCCTCTGTTCCTTGATATGGCCGCGTTTATGAGCTTTTTCTCAAGCTCATCCTTGGCCCTCCTTAGTGTTAAGGGCGGCCGGGATTCTTCCCCCGCATCAATCTTCTCTGCAAGCCCCAAGTCGTGCGGGGTTAAAGCCGGCCCCTCGGAGAATGTCATGGCTCTCCGTATCCTGTTCTCAAGCTCCCGGACATTGCCCGGCCAGTTGTAAGACATAACCGCGTCAACTGATTCGTAGCTCAGGGTCTTAATGCCTTTTCTCCCTTCGGCATACCTCTCGATGAATGCCTTTGCTAAAAGCACTATATCGTCCCCCCGTTCCCTGAGCGCCGGAAGGTCAATCGTCACCACCGCGAGCCTGTAGTACAAATCCTCTCTGAAGGCGCCGTCTTCAACGAGCTTTTTAATGTTCCTGTTCGTGGCCGCGATAATCCTGACATCAACGGTCAGGGTCTCCCTGCCGCCTACCCTTTCTATCTTGTGGTCCTGCAAAAACCGTAAGAGTTTCACCTGAAGCGACAGTGGCAGTTCCCCTATCTCGTCGAGGAAAAGGGTGCCTCCTTGAGCAAGCTCGAACTTGCCCGCCCTCTGCATATGCGCGCCTGTGAACGCGCCCTTTTCATGGCCGAATAGCTCGCTCTCCATGAGGTTTTCCGGTATGGCCCCGCAGTTTATGGGCACAAGCGGCATCTTCTGCCTCATGCTCATCGAGTGTATGGCCCTGGCTATAAGCTCCTTGCCCGTGCCGCTCTCCCCTGTTATGAGCACAGGGACATCCGTGGTAGCCACCTTCCTTACTGTTGAGAACACATCCTGTATCTTGGGGGACGACCCGACCATCTCGCCCCATGCCCTTGTCTCAAGCTCCTTCTGAAGCGCCTTGTATTCCGACTCGAGCGTATGGACATAGTTGGCCCTCTTGAGGATTGTCTTTATCTCGCTTATGTCAATGGGCTTGGTGAAGTAGTCGTGCGCGCCCTGCGAGATGGCCTGCAGGGCCGCGGACTTGTCCGGATTGCCCGTAACCACGATAACCTTAACCGTTGGGTCGGCCTTAAGAATCAGGTCCAGAAGCTTAAGCCCCTCGCTCGTGCCCTCAGGGTGCGGCGGAAGACCGAGGTCCAGGGTCACAAGAGAGGGCCGCTCCCTGCCGAGGATATTGACGGCGCTTTCCGGGTCCTTGGCCAGATGCACCTCGTAGTCCTCTGCCAATGCCCACTTCATCTGCGTCCTGATGGATTCGTCGTCCTCTATTACGAGTATCTTTGGTTTAACCATAATGGGAGAAAGGACGGATAGCCGTAACCCCCCTTTATCCCCCCTTTGTTAAAGGGGGAAACAGGGGCTAATGAACACTTCCATATCCTCCCCCCTTTGTAAAGGGGGGATTCATATCCTCCCCCCTTTGTTAAAGGGGGGATTAAGGGGGGTTACGGCCTGCCTGATGCCCGGGAACCTGAGTGTGAAGGATGTGCCCTTCCCTACCTCGCTCTCAACGGAAATATCGCCGCCGTGGGCCTCTACCACGGCCTTGCACTGATAAAGGCCTATGCCGAGCCCGTTCTTCTTGGTTGTCTTGAACGGCTGGAAAAGGGCGGTACGGATGTATTCTCCGGACATGCCGGAGCCGTTGTCCGATATAGCCACATGCACGGACGGGCCGTCGGAAGAGACCTTGATGTTAACGGCCCCGCTGTCCTTTATCGCGTCAAACGCGTTGGCCACGAGGTTTACAATTACCATTTCAATCGCTTCAGGGTCAACAGAAATCAGCGGCACAGCGCCTGTGCCGCCGGATATATGTATGGCCTTGCCATGCGGCCGGGGGAGCCTCTTGAGCGCCCGGTCTATAAGAGAGTTGATATCTACCGGCTCCATCTTAAACTCCATCTCCCTCGGCATGGTGGAAAGCCTCTCTATAAGCCGCTTCATCCGGGAGACGGTTGAGTCAACTGTCCTTATGATGTCCTGCTGAAACTCCGGGTTTTCCATGTTATGGCGGGCGTTCTGGCTCAGGAGCGAGAGCGAGTTGGTGAGGTTCTTAAGGTCATGCATGACAAAGGCGCTCATCCTGCTGAACGCCTCCACCTCCCTGGATGTCACAAGCTCCTCGGCGAGCCTTATGTTCTTTATCTGGATGGCCGACTGGGCCGCAAGGGCCTTAAGGAGTTCGCTGTCGTCCCTGATATACGGCTCGCCTGATATGTCAGGCCCGAGAAGCACGAAGCCGATGAGTTCGTTGTCCGCGGAGAGCGGGGCGCAGAATACCGCGCCCGTGTCCTTGAAGAGCCGGTCAACCGCAGGCTCAAGGGCCTTTCCTTTGCTATATAGCTCGCTTAGGGCAAAAGGCTCTTGCCTTGCCTTAAGCTCGGCTATGAAGGGATGGGATACGCCGAGCGCGTTCAAGGCCGGCTCTCTGTCTTGGCTGGCCGCCAAATAGCCCTGAACCCTCTGCTCGTAAAGCCAAATGGATACCTTGTTTGAGCACATCTCTACGGCGAGCATCTCGGCAAGGGTGGAGACTATTGCGTCCACCGTCCTCTTCGAGCCGATTTTCTCTATGCTCTCCATCCACTTGTCCCTGAACTCGTACTTGTGCTTGTAGAAATGCCTGTTTATGAGGAGCTTGAACTTCCTCCGTATCGAGGCCGTGAACAGGGATATGACGAGCACGAGTATGGCTGCGAATATAAAAAGCGTGGTAACAAAGTAGTTTAACGGGATATTGAAATATTTAAGCCCCTGGGCAATCAGGCCTACGATTAAAAGATATACGCCTACAATGAGGACAGTGAATGAATTGTAAACAACATACCTTGATATGAATATGTCCACATCGAGGAGCCTGTGCCTTACTATGAAAAAGGCCATGATTGAAGACGATATCAGGATTACGGCCGAGGCGAGCGGCAATGTCTCGGCCTTTACCACCGAAAAAAGGAGCGACTGGCTCGCCGAGTATATGAAGAACGCGAGCACGGCGCCCACGCCGAATATCACATACTTTATCCGCCACCTTTTCTCGGCCGTGGATGCCCTCAGGGTGTTTTCAAGCTGGATGAGCGCGAGTACCGCGCCGATGATGAAGTAGATGTAAAAGAAGCGTCCGAGCGCGCCTACGGTGAAGACATGGCCTGCCGCGAGCCAGTCCATGGACTCGGCCCCTGGCGCTATGGAGACCATGCCCGTGGACCCGAGCCGCGTGAGGAAAAACAGCGCTGCCGCGGCCATGCCGATTAGCACCGGGAGCTTCTGCCTCAGTATCTCTTTATAGTCGCCGCGCGCGAAAGAGAGCGAGAAAAGGAGCCAAACCAACGGCATGAGTGTCTGCCCGGCAAGCGAAATCATTACGCCGGCCTGTGCGAGACTGCCGCCGGCGAGCATTATTATGATGCTCCCGGCCTCGTGAACGCCAAGCGTGAACATGCCGAGGGCGAACGCTATATTCGCCCATTGCCTCGGATTGCGGGTAATGGTGAAAACACCGAGGCCGACGCACAAAACAAGGCTCAGGGCCGGTAATATGACAAGGTATTCGTGCATTTCACTCCCTTACAAGGACAGCCCCTTCATCTCTTTTACGCAATTAGTGATGCTCGTCACATTGCATGGCGGCGCCACAGGCTATAATATATATTGACTGCGCACATGAGACATATGGTAATATTACGAAAAATGAAGAAGCTGCTGTTTATAATACCCTTGCTCGTTCTTCTCGCCGGCTGCGGAAGCAGCGGAGGCGGCGGCGGGACAACTACCACACCCACAGGGGGCGGCGGCTCAGGCACGCTCCTTACATGGACCCGGCCGGCAACGAGATTAGACGGAACCGCTCTAACAGTGGCCGATATAGCGGGCTATAAAATCTATTTCGGCACATCGTCAGGCACATACGCCGCATACATAACCGTAACCGGGGCCACCCAGTATGAGATTGTCACAATCCCTCCTATATT
>CAYIRV010000180.1:0-4181 GCA_964365865.1 uncultured Thermodesulfobacteriota bacterium
AGGCGAGGGTGCTGATGATGTCGACGAACAATATCCTGTCGCCCGCGCACGGAAAACCGATTATCGTGCCGACGCAGGACATCGTCCTCGGCCTTTATTACCTCACGAGGAACCGCCCGGGCGTTCTGGGCGAGGGCAAGAGGATGTCCTCTCCCGACGAGGTGAGGGCCGCTTATGACTCCAGCGAGGTCCATCTGCAGGCCGCGATTAAGGTAAAGCTCGACGGCAAAATAGTAGATACGACCGTTGGAAGGGTCATCATGAGGGAAGTGATCCCGCCTTCCATCAAGTTTGAAGAGATAAACAAGGTCATGGACAAGAAGCGCCTGGCGGACCTCATTGACATCTGCTACAGGAGGGCCGGCAGCAAGGAGACCGTAATACTCGCGGATAAACTGAAGGACTTAGGCTACAGGTATGCGACAAAGGCCGGGATTTCCATAGCCATAGACGACATGAAGATACCGGCCAAGAAGAAGGAGCTTCTCGACAAGTCGTACGAGGAGGTCAAGGAGATACAGAAGCAGTACAACGAAGGGCTCATAACCGACGGCGAGCGTTACAACAAGGTGATAGACATCTGGGCGCAGGCGACCGAGGAGATAGCCGATGAGATGCTCCGCGAGCTCGGCAGCGATATCGTAAAGGACGAGCACGGCAAGGACAAGAAGATGCCGAGTTTCAACCCCATATTCATTATGGCGGACTCAGGGGCACGGGGCTCGGCGCAGCAGATACGCCAGCTTGCCGGCATGAGGGGCCTCATGGCAAAGCCTTCGGGCGAGATAATCGTGACCCCGATTACCGCAAACTTCAGGGAAGGCCTCACGGTGCTCCAGTACTTCATTTCGACGCACGGCGCAAGGAAGGGACTTGCGGATACGGCCCTTAAGACGGCCAACTCCGGGTATCTCACGAGAAGGCTCGTTGATGTGGCTCAGGACGCTATAATATCCGAGGACGACTGCGGGACGCTCGACGGCATCTACATGACGCCGCTCGTCGAGGGCGGCGAGGTGATAGAATCCATCGGCGAGAGGATCCTCGGCAGGGTCGCGCTTGAGGATGTCCTTGACCCGTTCACCAAGGAAGTGCTGGTCTCGGCCAACGATGAGATTGACGAATCCAAGGTCGAGGTAATAGAGGATATAGGGATAGAGAAGGTCAAGATACGGAGCGTCCTTACCTGCCGCTCAACGAGGGGCATATGCATAAAGTGCTACGGCAGGGACCTGACGAGGGGGAGGATGGCCGAACTCGGCGAGGCCGTAGGCGTGATAGCGGCCCAGTCCATAGGCGAGCCGGGAACCCAGCTCACCATGAGCACATTCCATAAAGGCGGCACGGCGAGCAGGAGGGCCGAGCAGACGACCCTCGAGGCGCGCCACGACGGGGTAATCAAGCTGCACAGCCTGAATATCGCGGTCAACAGCCGCGGCGAGACCATAGTCATGAACAGGAACGGTGACATCGGCCTGCAGGACGAAAGCGGCAGGGACCGGGAGAGACACACCCTCATATACGGGGCGCGCTTGCGCGTTACAGAGGGCCAGAAGGTCAGCGCGGGCGCCGTGATTGCGGACTGGGACCCGTACACGATACCGATACTCACCGAGGTCGGCGGCATAGTCAGGTTCGGCGACATAGAGGAAGGCCGCACCATGCGCGAGCAGGTTGACGAGGTTACGGGACTATCGAGCAAGGTCATCATCATGCACAGGGAGTCTGAGCTAAGGCCGCGCGTATCCATAAAGGACGAGGCAGGAAGGACGCGGAAGATTGCGCTTTCCGGCATCAGCATAGAGGCCAGGTATCTCCTGCCGGTCGGCGCCATCATAACCGCCAATGAGGGGGATACGGTCAAGGCCGGGGACATCGTGTCCAAAATACCGAGGGAGACCACCAAGACCAAAGACATCACAGGGGGACTGCCGAGGGTGGCCGAGCTTTTCGAGGCTCGAAAACCCAAGGAGTGCGCGGTCATAAGCGAGATAGACGGAGTGGTTTCTTTCGGCAAGGACACAAAGGGCAAGAGAAAGCTAATCGTCACCCCTGAGACCGGCGAGCCAAAGGAATACCTCATACCAAAAGGCAAGCATATAAGCGTCCGTGAGGCCGACAGGGTTCGCGCCGGAGAGCCGCTTATGGACGGGTCCGCGAACCCGCATGACATCCTGCGCGTGCTCGGCGTAAAGGAACTTGCCAAATACCTCGTTGACGAGGTGCAGGAGGTCTACAGGCTTCAGGGCGTCAAGATAAACGACAAGCACATCGAGACCATAGTTAGGCAGATGCTCAGGAAGGTCAAGGTAAAAGACGCCGGGGACACGAGCCTCCTCATAGCCGAACAGGTCGAAAGGCATGTGTTCGAGGAGGAGAACGACAGGGTGCTTTCCAAGGGCAAGAGGCCGGCTGTCGCGGAGCCTCTTCTTCAGGGCATAACAAAGGCATCGCTTTCGACGGAAAGCTTCATATCAGCGGCCTCGTTCCAGGAAACGACCAAGGTGCTGACAGGAGCGGCTGTGGAAGGCAAGATAGACAGGCTCCGCGGCCTGAAGGAAAATGTCATAATGGGCCGCTTAGTGCCGGCCGGGTCGGGGTTCAGAACTTATAAGGGTATTAAGGCGTTGTATCCTGAGCCTCAGCTTGCGCCGCCTGCCACTGAGTCTGCTTTGCCTGTTGCAGAGGAGGCTCTGCCTGCTGGAGGCGCATGACATGGCATAAAGCCCATCCCCGTATAAGTAAGGCCGGATGGATGGGTTCTTTTGGCGAGGGAATACATTGTATCCCTGGCTAAGGCGGTAATTATGACCCTGTTCTCAAAAAATACGCAAATAAATGACTTTTGGAAGAGAACGGCCTTGACAACAAAAACTAAAGCTGATACTTTAGTAAGATTTGCATGATAGTCTAACTCAAAGGGACATATGCCGACGATAAATCAATTAGTTAGAAAAGGAAGAAGACAGATTAAGCCTAAGACATCTTCTCCGGCCTTGGAGAGGTGTCCTCAGAAAAGAGGCGTTTGTATGAGGGTCTACACCACTACCCCCAAGAAGCCGAACTCGGCCCTCAGGAAGGTAGCGAGGGTGAGGCTCACCAACGGAGTAGAGGCGACATCGTACATACCGGGCGTAGGCCACAACCTGCAGGAGCACTCTGTGGTGCTGATAAGAGGCGGCAGGGTGAAGGACCTTCCGGGAGTAAGGTATCATATAATAAGGGGTACGCTCGACACCGTGGGCGTGCAGGACAGGAAGCAAGCGCGTTCAAAGTACGGAGCTAAGCGGCCCAAGAAGTAATGCCCCGGCAAACATGCCGTGGCAGTTTGCGGGTCTCTTTTTTTGCCGTCTGAGTTCAGAGGTTTTTCAAGAAACGGAGCGGAGGACAGATGTCTCGCAAGGGCGCTACACCCAGAAGGAAAATATTGGCTGACCCCGTATATAACGATACGGTGGTGGCGAAGCTCATAAACAAGCTCGTGGAGGACGGCAAGAAGTGCAAGGCCGAGGGCATCCTTTACGGCGCGTTTGACGCCGTGGGAGAGAGGCTGAAGGCCGACCCGCTCAAGGTTTTCAAGAAGGCGGTTGACAACATAAAGCCTGCAATCGAGGTCAAATCCCGCAGGGTCGGCGGCGCAACATATCAGGTGCCGGTGGAGGTAAGGCCCGACAGGAAGCTCTCCCTCGCGCTCAGGTGGCTTGTGTCGTACGCGAGGGGCAGGGGAGAGAAGTCCATGCTTGAGAAGCTCGCGGCGGAGATAATAGACGCTTCTAACGGCAAGGGCGGTTCCGTGAAGAAAAAAGAAGAAGTGCATAAGATGGCCGACGCTAACAAGGCCTTTGCCCATTACCGCTGGTAGGCGGGCTTAGAAATTTAACAGTGCCCTTCATGGGCCGGTCTGTGGAGGGTTTTCGCCGAACGGCCGCGCTTCACTGGACAGCAACATCAGCGCCGAAAGGCCGTTTGACAAGTTTTTTTAAGGAGCAGGATTAGTGCCGAGAACAACACCGATAGAGCGCCATAGAAATATAGGCATAATGGCGCATATAGACGCGGGCAAGACCACGACCACGGAGAGGATTCTCTACTACACCGGCGTTACCTATAAAATCGGCGAGGTCCATGACGGTACCACTGTCATGGACTGGATGGAGCAGGAGAAGGAGCGCGGCATAACC
>CAYIRV010000181.1:0-4170 GCA_964365865.1 uncultured Thermodesulfobacteriota bacterium
CCTGCCTGCCCCCCCCCCATACCCCCCCCTTTAAATTACAGGGGGGTATTATGGGGGGGGTAGCTGATTTTTAGAAGCAGCCATCAATAGACGCGGACATACACGGACAAGGGGGTCTGCTTGAAGGAAGAACACGGAAGTCTTGTTAATACCGGCATGCCGAGGCTTTTGCACCTTATCCACAGGGAGAGAGACCCTGCCGGCATATTAGAAATCACGCGGGAGCCTATAAAAAAGAGGTTTTTCTTCAAAAACGGCATACCCGTTGCCGCGACCTCCAACATCTTAAACGAGGTCTTGGGCCGCCTCCTCATGCAGGAAGGGATAATAAGCCAGAAGCAGTATGAAAGCTCGCTTGAGATAGTCCTTAAGGAAAAGAAAAGACACGGCGAGGTGCTTATCGCCCTCAAGCTCCTCACAGAAGAGAAACTCAATATGTTTCTGACCCTCCAGCTTAAAAAGAGGCTCTGGAAGATATTCGGCTGGGACCAGGGCACATACAGGTACTTAAACGTTGCGTCGCTGCCGCAGGGCATGACAGAGTTCCCGCTTAACCCTGCCGGCGTGATTCTCGACGGCATAAGCCTCGGGTTTTACCCGCTCGGAAGGATAAAAGCTGACCTCAAGGAATGCCTCGACGCCCCTGTGTCCGCCATTCCCTCAACAGCCTTTTGCAGGCTCGATGACTTCGGCCTCACCATACAGGAGAAGAGGTTCTTTGAATCAATAGACGGCGTTAAAACCCTTAAGGAAGTCATTGACTCGTCCGACCTTTTGAAGCAAAGGGCGCTCGCCCTTGCCTTAAGCTTTGTAATAACCGGCCTTGTAAGAAAAACAGGGGAAACGGCGGATGAAGAGGCGTTGACAGAGCTCGTAAAGGACACTGCCGGCAGACCCACCCAGACCCCCCCTTACACAGGGGGGGGATTGGGGGGGTCTGCCGGCCATGCTGATTCACGGCTCAACGCCGAACTCCTTTTCATGAAGGCCAAGACCGCGCTAAATGAAAAGGAGTATAAGGCCGCGGCCTCGATACTCAGAGAAATAACCGACCTTAATCCGCTCGAAGGCGAGTACTGGGCCTATCTCGGCTGGGCGGTCTTCAACGAAGACCGGTCGCAGACAAAAGAGGCCGAAGGGCTTATAAAGGATTCCATTGACCTGAATAACGACCTTGATGCCGCATGGTTCTTTCTGGGCGTCTTGTATAAGGCTCAAGGCCGCGTGGAAGAGGCTCAAAAGGCCTTTGCGCTCGCGCTTTCAAAAAACCCGCTCATGCTCGGCGCAGCGTCGGAGCTTAAACGGTTTGAAATAAACAAGACCCTCTCTCTTAAGGCCTTTGAGGACTACCGGCTCTCTTACATGGAGCGCTTCGGCTTTTTAGAAGACCCTTTCGGGGCAATACCGCCTGAAAGCCCCCACCCTAACCCTCCCTACTCGTGGGGAGGGAGAACGGCACTTTCCGGTGGTCAGGAAAAGGCGCTCGGGTTCCTGACAGACGGCATAAGGAAAATGTCCGGCCCCATACTTCTGTCCGGCCCAGAGGGTTCAGGAAAGACCTTTCTCATACCGGAACTCCTTAAACGGCTTTCTGATGAAAAGTTCCTCTTCGCCGTCCTGCTTGTCCCTCAGGCAAAAGAGCTTGACCTTATAAAGGCGATAAACGCCGAGATAGGCAGCCCAACGGATTCGTCTTCGGTAAAAGAGCAGCTTCTAACCCTGGGCATGAGGGTTTCCCAGAACAGGATCCAGAACGGACATACCGTCATTTTGATAGACCGGGCCGAGGACCTCTCTTCAGGCTGCCTTAAGCTCCTCCAGTACATATCGAGGCTCAAAGGTCTGCAGGCAGCGCTCTTTGCAGGCCCTGGGCTTGAGGAAAGGCTCAAGCAGCCGGAGTTCTCGGAACTTGACCAGAAGCTCCAATCAAGGTTTCTTATACCGGCCATGTCTTATGAGGAGACAAAAGATTACATATTGCAAAGGCTCTCTTCTGCCAAAAGGGCCGGGGCAGAGGAGGCTTGCTTTACCGAACACGAGCTTCAAGGCATTTTCAACTCTTCAAAGGGCCTGCCCGGGCTTGTTGACAAAGAGGCATCCCTCGCCCTCGCGAAAAAGGCTGGAGAGGCTGAAAAAACGCCTTTTCCCCAACAAGCCGCAGAAGGGTCTTTTCCCATCGAGGCCGAGCCTTTGCCCGGAAAACCTGAGCCTGAAATAGAGGTGAAGGTCGAGGAGACTGAGACGGGTCTTCGGCCAGAAGAGACATTTACATTCAAAGTGGAAGAGATGCTCCTCGAAAAACCCCCTCAGGTTCCAACCACTGTTGCGTTAGAAACGGAAAAAACGCCTGTTGCAGAGGAGAAAGAAAAAACAGGGGGGGAACCCACGGAAATACCGGCCGTCCAAACGCTTAACCCGCACCAAGCAACGAGGGCGCCCCTGCACCCGGCGCCAACAGCGGAAAAAAAGCCGGTCTCTGCCGGGCCTGAAACAAAGGACAAAAAGCCCGAGGAGCCTTTTCCTCAGCCCATCCGCGCAGCAAAGCAAGAGGCCCATGTTTCAAAGGAGAAAAAACCGAGGACATTTTTTACGCTTCTCGTCTGGGTGCTCGCGATGGTGTTCGCAGGGCTTGCGATAGGCACGGTCATAGGGCTTTTTTTCATGGGCCAAAAGAGCGCCCCGCCTTCGGGGCGTGAAGAGTCTCAACCTGTTGTGCGGAAAACCGAGCCTATGCCCCAAACACCGGCCGTAGATGCGGCAAAGGGCGAACCAGCCGGCCAGCATATCCCGGCAGAGACAACGGACAGCGCCCCTTTGCAGCAGACAGGGGAACAAAAACCTGTAATTCACAAATGATAATGTCCCCTTTTACACAAATAGAAATGTCCCCTTTGGGTGTTATAAAGATGTCCTTTGAAGGGGGGCATCATGGAGGACATTATCGTAATGAGCGCAGAGGAATTGAAGAGGTTGCATGTAATCAACAGTGTTATGGAAAGGCAGATGACCCAGGCGAAGGCCGCCGAAATATTGGGGTTAAGCACAAGGCAGATAAAGAGGGCGGTAAGAAGGGTTCGCAGCGCAGGTGGCAAGGGCATTGTGCACAGGTTAAGAGGAAAACCCTCTAACAGAAGGTTTCCGGAGGGCTTAAGACAGAAGGTTATATGTCTATACAAAAAGAAGTATCCTGACTTCGGAATAACCTTCGCTAACGAGAAGTTAAGGGAGATAGACGCAATTGAGGTAAGCGGCCAGACGCTTCGCAATTGGCTTATAGAGGCTGGGCTCTGGCAGAAAACAAGGAAGATAAAGAAACACCGGCAATGGCGGGAGCGTAAGGAGTATTTTGGGGAGATGGTTCAGATGGACGGCTCTCACCACGATTGGCTCGAAGGCAGAGGGCCGTGGTTGGTTCTTATGGGTTACATTGACGACGCCACCAACAATGTGTATGGCAGGTTTTACGACTACGAGGGGACTCTTCCAGCGATGGAGAGCTTCAAGCGGTATGCGAGACGCTACGGCCTGCCACAGAGCGTATATCTTGACAGGCACAGCACCTACAAGTCCGCTGCCAAGCCCACGATAGAGGACGATCTTGCCGGCACACCGCCACAAAGCCAGTTTGAGAGGGCGCTTGATGAACTCGGTGTGAGGGTCATACACGCAACAAGTCCTCAGGCAAAAGGAGATGCGTCTTGCCGGTATAAAGACCAAGGACGAGGCAAACGAGTTTCTCAAGGGGTATCTATCCGTCCATAACAGGAGATTTGGCGTTGCGCCTGCAAAGCATGGAGACCTTCACCGGCCACTACCAGTTGGGCTTGACCTGAATAAAGTCCTTTGCGTCAGGACAAAGAGGGCGTTACGGAACGATTTTACCATAGCCCACGACAAACGGCTTTACCAGATATTGGACCGGGTAAGCGCAAAGGGCATAGTTGTCGAGGAGACAACGAGCGGAAGGATGCTTATAACTCATAACGGCAAGGCTTTGAGGTTCAAGGATATCGCCACCAGACCTCCTAAAGAAAAACCCTTAAAGCCTTTTAAGGTAAGAAAGAAGTATATCCCTCCAGAAAACCACCCTTGGAGGAAATACCCTTTAACGCCAAAAGGGGACATTTCTACTTTGGAGAAAAGGGGACATTTCTAAATGTGGTTGACACA
>CAYIRV010000182.1:0-4140 GCA_964365865.1 uncultured Thermodesulfobacteriota bacterium
GCATACTCTACCTGCGCGGAGGAAACAACATCTTCCCGGAAATACCTGCTGAGTTCGTTAGGGGTTCGCAGGTCAACCTTCCTGCCCAAGATTTCTGAAAGCTCAAGTTCCATATGAGAAAGACCGATTAAACCCGGCCCCAGATTAGGGATGAATTCAACAAGAACATCCACATCGCTGTCCGGCCCAAAATCACCTCTTAAGACCGAGCCGAAGAAAGAGAGCTTTTGTATATGATTTTGACGGCAGAACCCTGCGATTCTTTCGTGCGGTATGTTTATTTGTATTCTGTTATCCATAACCTTTATTTAAAGTAATTTGACCGTAAAGTCAATACCTTAGAATCTTTCCGGCCTTGGCGCTTCCTTCATGCCCTTGAAGTTATAGCATCTGAATATGGACATTGTCTTGACCAGCCTGCCACGGTAAGGGACGTTGAAAAGCTCCTTTTCGCACCTGTCGAACGAGGCCGCGACAATCGGCTCGATTCCCGCGTCCCCGCCCTTTACATACACGGCGCTGTAGCCGTATAGCTCGTTGAAGCTTGGCCACAGGTCATACTGGTTCATCCTCCTTGAGCCTGTGTTTATGTTGTATGCGATGGGCTGGCCTTTTGTGTACATGGCGAGTTCGCTCGTTATCTGGTATGTGTCGCTCATTATAAAGGTCTTTGAGTCTTTTTCCAGTTCAGTCAGGACATCCGAGACCTTTGCCCCCAATTCCCTCCAGCCCGTAATTCTGTTAAAGGGCGGCCTTGAAAACAGGCCGATTTTTATGGCGCGCTCCAGAGGCCATGGGAAATAGGCGGCGAACGACACGGCAACCGCGAGCAAGATGCCCAAAACAAGGTGTCCTTTCAAAAACCACCTGCCGTATTTTCCGTAGGAATCATACGCCTTCATAAAGGCCCAGACCGCGGCCGGAAAAAGGGCGGCGTATGAAATAGCGGCCCAGTTGGCCTGAACCTTGGCGTGCAGGGACTTTATGAGGAAAAAGCACAGGACAGGCGCTGAAGTGAAAAAAATGAGGAGCGCGCCAGAGTCCTTTTCCTTAAAGCCGTATTTAAAGCATCTCCACATCCCGTAGATTAAGGCCACGAATACAAAAGGGGTCAAAAGCCCTGCCTGCGAGGCGGCAAACTCAAGAAAAGAGGTTATTGAATTAGCGCCCTCGCCTCCATGTATCTGCCCCAATGTATGCTTCATGGTAACAAGCTTGTTTTCCATGTTCCAGACGAGGACAGGCATGGATACGATAAAACCTATGAGGAGCGCTAAATAAGGCTCTTTTCTTCTAAGCCATCCCCGTTCCTTGATGGAAAATAAAAGGAAGAGGAATACACACGGGTATATGAGGGCCATTGAATACTTGGCGAGAAACCCTAAGCCTGAGCAAACGCCGGCAACATACCACCACGCGGCCCTTCCTGATACGGCCCGGTTTACGCAGTAAACAGAGGCGAGCCAGAAAAATATGAGGAGCACATCGGTTGTCATAAGTATCGAGCCTATGGAAAAAAGCGGGACCGCGTGGACAGCGAGCGCCGCGTAAAAGCCGGCCTTTTCTCCGGCAGATGTCTCAATTCCCAGGAGATACGCGAGATATGAAAACGCGGTTGAAAAGACAACGGCCCCGGCCCTTACTCCAAACGCGGTATTGCCGAAAAGCGCGGTGAAAAACGCGATTACATAGGCCATGAGCGGGCCTTTGCTGTAGTAGCTCAAGGCCAGCCTCCTCGACCATTCCCAGTAGTGCGCCTCGTCAGGCGAGAGGTCAATGGGCGCCCACGCGATATAGGCGAGCCTGAGCGCCGCGATAATTATAAGTATGACTATGAGACGCCGCCTGTATCTCAATGCCCCTCCTGCCTGTCAGCCGTGCTGTTGATAATGCGCTGGATGAGCGTTTTGTCGGCCAAGAAGAACAGATACGCGATTGCGGCTCCGAGCGTTGCGCCTCCAAGCACATCGAGCGGATAGTGGACGCCCACATACACCCTCGAATAGGAAACGCTTAAGGCAATGAACATGAAAAGCGGCCAGAACCTCCGGTATCTCGTGGTTAGAAATACCATCGCGGCAAAGATGTTCATGGCATGGCCTGACGGAAAGGAATATGCCTTGCCGCATGCGGAAAAGAGCCTTACGCCTTCAAGCGCGTGGCACGGCCTCGCGCGCATTAAAAGGTTTTTAATAAGCCCCCCGGATAAATCGCTTGCCGCAACCGCGATGGCGAGCACGATAAAGCTCCTCAACCCCTTTTTCCAGCCTGAGGCGAGCATTATGAGCGCGCCTAAGAGTATTACCGCATAGAAGTTGGATTTATCCGACACGAACGGCATGTAGGCATCGAGCACGCCGGATGTGAGGCGCGTGTTTATTATGTAGAAAAGGTTTGTGTCAAACTCCAAGAGCGTATCCAAGTGTATCCTTACCGAGCCTGTGCGTTCAGGCTCCGTTCAATCGCATTAAGCGCGTCCTCGACCTTTATTTCACTCATGCACTTCGGGTCAGGGCATTTCTTTTTAAAGCACGGGCTGCATGCTATGCCTGTCCTTATTACGATATGTCCTTTGCCGTAAGGGCCTGTCCTCCACGGCGCAGTGGGGCCGAAGAGCGCGATGACCTTTGCGCCGGCGGCAGCGGCTATGTGCATGGGGCCTGTGTCAACGGTTATTGCAAACAGGGAAATGCCCATGAGCGCCGCCAATCCCTTTAGGTCTATCAGACCCGCGAGGTTGATTGCCTTTGGCCCGGCTTCCCTGCATATGGCATCAAGCCTTTTTTTGTCCTTTTCGCCTCCAGCGAGCGCCGCGTAAATGCCGAACCGTTCAATCGCGGCTTTTGCGAGCCTTGCGAACGAGCCGTCGTTCCAGAGTTTTGTCTCCCATCTCGCTTGAGGGGCTATTACGAAAAACCGCGCTCCGGCCTGTGGGTCTATCCCGCGTTGGCTTAATATGCCCAAGACCTTTTCCTTGTCTTCTTTGGTTATATTGAGCCGGAAGATTGCTTTTCCTTGCGCCCCGCCCGCGAATGCCGCGAGCTTGAGGTATCTATCCACAGCGTGCGTGTCAGGGTCGTAGGCAGGGAGCTTTTCGGTGAGGAAGATAGAGCTTAACTCCCTTGAGTTTGAAAACCCGATGCTGCGTTTGCCCTTTGCCGCGCGCACCCAGACCCCGCTTTTGAGAAGGCCCTGAAAATCAAGGACCATGTCGTATTTGCGCGAGGCGAGTAAGCGGGCTGTTTTAAGGTTCGCGCTCAAGTCCTGTGTCCAGCCCCGGTTCTTCACTACGAACAGGTTGTCAATGAGAGGGTTTCCTTTCAGGATGCTCGATGAAGGCTCTTCAACGAGCCAGTCTATTTCGGCTGCTTTGCCGAGGCCCTTCCTCAGGGAGTAAAGCGCCGGAAGGGTCTGCACCACATCCCCTATGGAAGATAGTTTCACAATCAGCGCCTTCATAAAGTTGTCCGGCTGCTGTCTTGCCCGCGTCTTAAGTCCTCGATTACCCATTCCACTGCCGAAACTATATCGTCTGCCACAAAGTCAGGCGCATCCAAGAGTGTCTGGACATCCTTCCTTCCGTGGCCTGTCCGGACCATCACGGCCTTTGCCCCTGCGTTACGCGCAAGGCCCGCATCAGAGGTCTTGTCCCCGATTACATATGACAGCCGGGGGTCAATGCCGAGGTCAGAGGCGGCCTTTGTGATAAGACCTGTCTTTGGTTTTCTGCATCCGCAGTTATCGTCAGGAAGATGGACGCAGTAGTAGATGCCGTCAATCCGCGCCCCGCCATCATTGAGGAGTTCGATGAGCCTCGTGTTTACGGCCTTGAGCCCGTCCTCGGTGAAATAACCCCGGCCAACGCCCGATTGGTTTGTAATGATTATTACAGGGATGCCGAGGGAGTTGAGCGCCCGGATTGCCTCCACAGCGCCTTTTATGAGGACAACCTCTCCGGGCTTTGACACATAGCCTGAGTCCTCGTTGATTGTCCCGTCCCTGTCGAGAAACACGGCAATGTTTTTTAAGTCAAGTTTTTTTTCAGACACGGTTTTCGCCTTTTGCGAGCATCCCTTTGCAGGCGGAATAAACATCGTCCGGCCTTATTTCATTCAGGCAGTTGTAGTGCTTGTATCTGCA
>CAYIRV010000183.1:0-4083 GCA_964365865.1 uncultured Thermodesulfobacteriota bacterium
ATCCATTCAAGGTTGTCATTGTCAGGGATATGTGGCTTACCGGTTTTGATGCCCCATGCCTGCATACGATGTATATGAACAAGCCTATGCGCGGCCATAGTTTGATGCAGGCCATCGCAAGGGTGAACCGCGTGTTCAAGGACAAGCCGGGCGGTCTTGTGGTTGATTACCTGGGCATTGCTCAAGAATTAAAAGCGGCGCTGGCAAATTACACCGAAAGCGGCGGCAAAGGGCAGACCGCCATTGATCAGGAAGAGGCCGTAACGGTGATGATGGAAAGATATGAGGTCTGCCGCGGAATCTTCCACGGCTTCGACCGCTCCCCGTGGCTATCGGGCGGCCCTCAGGCACGGCTGACGATTCTGCCAGCGGCTCAGGAACATGTTCTCCAACAGCAGGACGGCAAGTCCCGGTTGGCAAAGGCGGTAAGCGACCTCTCCAAGTCGTTTGCACTGGCCGTGCCGCACGAGAAGGCGCTTGAAATCCGCGACGATGTGGCTTTTTTCCAAACCGTCAAGTCGGTCTTGGTCAAGAGCATCTCAAACGATCGACGTAGCCCTGATGAAATCGAGTACGCGATCCGGCAGATAGTGTCGAGGGCGGTTGCTTCGGATGAGGTGATAGACATCTTCGCCGCAGCGGGCCTGAAGCGGCCGGATATATCTATTCTCTCAGATGGGTTCCTCGCAGAAATCCGAGGTATGCCGCAAAAAAATTTAGCAGTCGAGATGCTGCGTAAACTGCTTGACGGGGAGATCAAAGCACGAGGCAGAAAGAATGTCGTCCAGGCCAGATCCTTCGCTGAGATGCTTGAGAATGCCATTAAGCGTTACCAAGCACGGGCTATCGAGACGGCACAGGTTATTGAGGAATTGATCGCGCTGGCGAAAGAGATGCGCGAGGCCGATAAGAGAGGCGAGCAGCTGGGCTTATCCGAGGATGAGATTGCCTTTTACGACGCTCTCGAAGTTAACGACAGCGCGGTGAAGGTTCTCGGCGATAAGACTCTTCAAATGATTGCACAGGAACTCGTCAAGGCGGTTCGTGGCAATATCAAAATCGACTGGACAGTGCGCGAGAATGTGCGGGCTGAGATGCGCGTCATTGTCAAACGCATTCTTAGACGGTATGGATACCCGCCAGATAAACAGGCCCGTGCTACGGAACTCATCTTGGAGCAGGCTGAACTGATATGTAAAAAATAAATCATGTCATACTTAAAAACCGGTAACTTACAACCCATAATGTCCGCTCCTCACAGGCACATAAGAAAAACCCTTATCCTTCCGGCAATCCTGTGGGCCATTGTTCTCCTGTGGGGGTGCGGAAAGGACTCTGCCCTCGACCGCTACAGCAGGGCCGAGGCGCTTTACGGCGAAGGCCGTTACAGCGAGGCAGAGGCTGAATACGCGCATGTGGCCAAGAACTTCCAATTAAGCCCGTACGCGCCGAAGAGCCAGTTGAGGCTCGCTTCCATCTACAGCCTCTTGAAAGAAAACAAAAAGGCGAGGGACGCATACTACGCGCTCTGCTACACATTCCCGAAAAGCCCTGAGGCGGCGCTCGCGAGAAAGGCGCTCGCAAGGGGTTATTCAGAGGCGGGCGCGCACCGAGACGCAATCGAGGAGTACCAGCGGGCCGTTGACCTCGCGCCAGAGGAAAAGGAAAGGCTCCAGTTCCTCGTGGCAATGGAATACCTTATGATGGGCGACCTTAAACAGACGAGGGCCGAGCTTTCCGTGCTCATAAAAACAACGCAGGATAAAAACCTCCTCGCGGAGGCGCTTTATCAGACCGCGAACGCATATTACCTCGAAGGGGACATGAAAAAGGCAATCGAGTCCTATGACGAGGTGATTGCAAGGCACCGCGAAAGCCAATGGGCGCTCGATGCCGAGTTCGGAAAAGCAAAGACGCTCGAAGATTCCGGAAGGCTCGACGAGGCGCTCAAGATGTTCAAGTCCCTGCGCATAAGCTATTCGGACAAGAGCGCCGTGGCTTTGCGGATTTCCTCGATACAAAAAAGGCTCAACCCGCAATGAAGGGCCCAAAGGAGGCTTAGATGGACTCAATATGCGTGCTCGGCGCAGGGAGCTGGGGCACGGCCATTGCCCAACTCCTTGCGGAAAAGGGCTATGATGTGCGCCTCTGGGCAAGAAGCCATGAGCTTATTGACGCCATAGACGCAAGCAAAGAAAACACTATTTATCTGCCCGGCGTAAAACTCTCGAAGAATATCCTGCCTCAGAAGGACATGAAAAACGCGCTCGCGGGCGTTTCCCTCGTCATATTCGCCATACCGTCCCATGGATTAAGGGCAATTGCGGAAAAGTCGCTGGAATTTATTCCCAAAGGCGCTGTGCTCGTAAGCGCAACAAAGGGCATAGAAGAGGAAACGCTTCTTACGCCTTCCCGCATACTCGAAGACGCGCTCAAGGGCGCGCCATACAAGGCCATTGCCGCGCTCTCAGGCCCTACATTTGCAAGGGAGGTCAGCATCGGCCTTCCAGCCGCGGCTGTTGTTGCCTCAAAAAACGCCGAAGCCGCGGAATACGCGCAAAAGGCCTTTTCAACCCCTCGGTTCAGGGTATATACCAACGCGGATGTCATAGGAGTGGAGCTTGGGGGAGCGCTCAAAAATGTCATTGCCATTGCCTGCGGGATTTCAGACGGCCTTCAACTCGGCTCCAACGCCCGCGCCGCGCTCATCACAAGGGGCCTTGCGGAAATCGCAAGGCTCGGCATGAAGCTCGGCGCGGACGCAAAGACATTCTCAGGACTGTCCGGCCTCGGGGATTTGGTCCTTACATGCACAGGGCCATTGAGCAGGAACTACATGCTCGGAATCTCGCTCGCCGCAGGCAGAACGCTCGATGAGGCCACAAAAGACATGAGGATGGTTGCCGAAGGCGTCAAGACCTCTCGCGCCGCAGTCCAACTCTCGGAAAAACACGGGAGCGAGCTTCCGGTGGCAAAGGCCGTGCGCTCTATCCTTTACGAATCAAGACAACCCAAGGAAGTGGTCTTGGAGCTTATGACAAGGGGATTGAAGGCAGAGTAGGACATTGAATATTTCACTATGGAAGACAGGGGGTAGCCCCCGCATTTTCTATTCCCGTCCTGTCTCTTACATCTCGGCAAACTAATAAAATAGTCCCATAGGTTGGGTTGAGCGAAGCGAAACCAACATTTTTTTGCGGGCCAAATTATGCGCTAAGGAAGGCCGCGTACAAAGTGGCGGGGCGCCTTTTTTCTTTACGGTAGTAACCTTCAAAAGAAGGAAGATTTTATGCGGAAGAATATTAGTCCGTGGGTCTGTTTCATCCCTTCGCCTGCACCCTCTCCGCGAGTCTTCTCGATATGCCGGGCGTTTTTTCGAGGTCTTCGATTGAGGCGGCCTTTATGCCCTCGATTGAGCCGAACCTTTGGAGGAGCGTTTTTTTGAGCTTCGGGCCGATTCCCGGTATTTCATCGAGGGCTGATGTAAAGTCGCTCTTTGCCTTTACTTTTCTGTGATACGAGATTGCGAACCTGTGGACCTCGTCCCGGATTCTCCGAAGGAGCAGGTCGGGTTTTGAGCCTTCCCTTAAAACAACCGGGTCTTTTACATTCGGCAGATACGCCCTTTCGCCTTTTATGTTTTTATAGATGATTTTTTCCTTTTCGTTCTTGTCCTTTGCCAGCGATATCACATCCACGGCTTTTATGCCGAGTTCTTTAAGGGCCAATAACGCGATATTCAATTGTCCCTTTCCTCCGTCAACGAGGATTAAATCCGGCAGGCCGGCATCCGGCCTTCCGTATCTGCGGGCCATGACCTCTGCGAACATTGCATAGTCGTCAGGGCCTTCCGTTGATTTAATCTTGAATTTTCTGTATCCATCCTTGAAAGGTTCTCCATTCTTGAAAGAAACCAAGCCGCCGACCGCGAATTTGCCGCTTATGTTCGATATGTCAATTGCCTCTATGCTTTCAGGCAGGTTTTTAAGCCTGAGCCTTTTTTGAAGCTCGATGAGGGCTGTGGATGCCTTTTCATGTTCCGCGGCCTTTTTCTTGAGCGCCTCAAAGGCATTGGCCTCAGCC
>CAYIRV010000184.1:0-4050 GCA_964365865.1 uncultured Thermodesulfobacteriota bacterium
CCAGACCGCGGACAGCGTAGCTCTCCTGCTGGTGCCGTATGTATCCTCCACCCACGTTGGCGTTGTTGTTCTCTATCGCCTCGAATACCTGGCGCAGCGTCAGCCCGTATTTTTTGAGCTTGTTTTGGTCTACAAGCGCCTGATACTGCTTGGGGTACCCTCCGAGGCTGTTTACATCCGCAACCCCCCCCACCGTGCGCAGGATAGGCCGCACCACCCAGTCCTGGAGTGTCCTGAACTCCATGAGGTCGTCTTGCTTTTCCTTTTCATCGGCAGGCGCCTGCGCCCTCTCTATCGTATATTGGTAGACCTCGCCAAGACCCGTTGCTATGGGGCCGAGCGCTACCTCAACGGCTTCGGGTAGTTTTTCCCTGGCCTGAATAAGCCTTTCAAGCACAGTCTGGCGGCACCAGTAGATGTCCGTGCCGTCTTCAAAAACAACCGTAATCACCGAAAGGCCGAGTTTTGTTATGGACCTGAGTTCCGTCTTTTTCGGCAGGCCCATGAACTCCACTTCCAAAGGGAATGTGACGAGTTGTTCAACCTCAATCGGCGACATCCCCGGGGCCTTTGCTATGACCTGCACCTGGATGTTCGTCACATCAGGGAAGGCGTCTATCGGGAGCTTCGTAAAGGCATAGACGCCGAATAAAACAAGGAGCAAGACTCCTATCAATACGACCAGCCTCTGCTTGAGGGCGAAAGAAATCAATCTGTCTATCATTTATTCTCCCTCCATAAGTCCCTTCAAGCCTTCGGACTTGAGGGTAAAGGCGCCTTTTGTGACAACCCTTTCGCCTTCCTTAACGCCGGAAATGACCTCGTGAAATCCATTCAGAGGAGGCCCTAATTCTACAACCCTTTTCTCAAAAACCCCCTCATCCCCCCCTTTAGTAAAGGGGAGGGATGGGGGGGTTGCGATAAATAGGATGGTATTTTCGCCTTCCCTCTGGACAGCGGATACAGGTATTGCAAGGACATCCTTTTCTCCAGTAGATATTTTTATTGCGGCAAACATGCCGGGCTTGAGCATCTTGTTTTTGTTCTCCACTTCAGCCCTTACCTTTACGGTCATCGTCTCCGGGTCAATCACCTCTGAGATATAATTTATCTCGCCTCTGAAAATACTTGCTGGATATGGAGATACCGTAACCGCCACAGCCTGCCCTTTCTTTATTTTCGGGATGTCTATTTCAGGGATGTCCGCGATTACCCAAAGGCGTGAAAGGTCCGCTATGACGAAGAGAGGCTTTACGGGTTCCACCACCTCTCCTATGGTAAGGTGTCTCTCTATGACGGTTCCTGCGATAGGCGATTTGATGGCGACCCTCGAATCTATCGTATGAGCCTTGCCGATGGGAAAGATGTCTTCATCTGTCATGCCGAAAAGATGTAGCCTGTCTTCCGCGGCCTTTGCCTCTGCCTTTGCCGAATGATATTCCGCCTCCCGCCTCTGAAATTCGCCTGTAGAAATCACCTTTCCCTCAAGAAGCGTCTTTGCCCTTTCGTATGACCTCTCTGCAACTTGAAGGTTCGACTTTGTTTTTAAGTAATGGCTCTGGGCCTCTCCGAGTTCAGGGCTGTCGATTACAGTTAGAGGCTCGCCTTTCTTTACATAATCCCCGATGTTTATGTAAACATCTACAGCCCTTCCCGGTATCCTTGACCCCACATGAGCGAGTTTTGTTTCGTTTACATCAACTCTCCCTGAAAAGGTATGTTCGGTCTTTAAGGGCATTAAAGAAACAGCCTCGCTCTTAATGTCCGCTTCTTTAATTGCTTCTGGTTTGAGGGTAATCAGGTCTGCTGTGTCGGATTGTTTTGCGCCAACCTCGGCAGTTTCATCCTTTTTCGGTTCCTTCAACCTTTCACATGCGAAAACGAAAGGTATTATGAACAATAAGAGAATTATCTTCTTTTTAAACATGAACGGTTACCTCCGTGGATAAGGTTAATTTATTTATTGGAGCACTCCGGCAACTCTCTCCAGAGAAGCTGCTGCGGCCTCAAGTTCGAAAAACGACTGATAATATTCGATAAGTGTTGCGCGGTAGACCCTCTGTGCGTCTATGTAATCGAGGAGGCCGGATTGCCCCTGAGTGTAAGAAAGCTCGGCAATCCGTAAAGCCTCTTCCGCCTGCGTTAAAAGCCCTTTTTCAAAGACATCTATCTGGTCGTAAGCGATGAGGTAATTCTGATACTCTTCGGTTATAGACTTCGATAGTTCGACCCTTGTTCTATGGAGTTCAGCCTCGGCCTTGATTTTTTCAGCAGAGGCCCCGGCAATCTCTCCCTTCCTCTGGTACCAGAATGGGATAGGCATGGAAAACCCGATTCCGTAAGATTCTTTGTCCGTCTCCCTGTTAAAAAAACCTCTAACAGTAACATCCGGGAAGATTGACGCCTTCTCCATTTCTAACGCAAAACCTTTTGCCTCCGCGTAATTTTTGGCCTTAAGAATCAAAGGGTGCTCCTGCATGGCATTGGATAAAAGCTCATTATGGTCGTATTTTTTCTCGCGGATGATAAACTCCCCTTTAATGTCAAAGCCTGCCTCCAGGGCATTGCCGAGGATGGCGTTTAACGATGCCTTTGAAATAACGAGCATGTTGGCAGCCTTTTTTAATTCCTTGTCAGCTCTCAGCAGTTCCACTTTTGCCTTCACAAGTTCAAATTCAGGAGCCTCCCCTGCCTTTACCCGGACATCCACGATTCTTAGAAGTTCTTTGACTGTCTTGTGATTTTCATTAGCTATCTCCAGCACCTTCTCGGTTAAAAGCAGCTGATAGAAAGCCCTCTTTACCGCGGTTTTTATTTCGAGACGGAAGTTTTCAGCATCCCTTTCCAATGCCATGACCTCGGCCTCCGCTGCCTGTTGCCTATAAAGTCTTTTTTTAGGCCGTTCCAAAGGCTGACCTATACCTATGGAATATTCACCTTGTGACACAGAAGTATCGAGGGACTTTGCGCTGCCTCCCTGAAACTCCATCTCAGGATTAGGATACGCTCTTGCAGATATGACGGATGCCTTTGCCGTTTCGAGGTTCGCATTAAAGACGGCAACAGACGGGTTCTTTTCTATCGCAATGGATACCAGAGCATCCAAGGTGTAAGTCTTCTGCCCGCCGGCAATTGACCGGCTATGGTGTCCAAAAAGAACGAGAATAACGAAAATAAAAAAGACAGCCGATATTATCCCTTTCAAGGAATAGACCTCCTTTGCGCTGTAAAAGTGAAAAAACTATTAAAGACTGATTGGAGGATAAACTTCGGCCAAATGCGGATAGAGCCGGGCTCTCGGAAAGCAGGCTTTTACATCCGCATTGGCGCTGGTTTTAGAGGATGGATTTGGGCGGCTGGAAGATATCGGTTGAGGTTTTCTGAATAGAAAAACTGTTGACAATAATCGGACGCGCATCTGTTAAGAGACAAGGGATACTGGATGCTGCTGGAGACGGCGAAAAACTGAGATGGCATGGACACTGGCAGTGCTCAAGGATACCGGATGAAAATTTGGCGGCATCATTGTTGTCGGAATCACCGGCTTTAAGCTGATGCCCGCTTTGCGCCGGTGTTTCAAATGACAAGTCCTCGCCGTAACAGGTAACATCAGTCACCTGCAAGGCAAAGATGACAAAAAGGATTAAGCAGAGTAATTTGATAAAATGGGATGTCTTCATATTTTTCCCGGCCTGACTAAATATAATATAGCCATTTCTATTTGTTTAGTCAAGTTTTGCGTGAAATCGAAAAACCTTTGACAGGCACGCGCATATCGGGTTAACATCTTGCTTCTTATATGGAATCATCCATGCACATACAACAGGTCATGGACCTCGTTAAAGACGAGATGGTTCGGGTCGAGGAGGGGTTCAAGGAGAACCTCTCTTCCCGTGTGCCGCTTGTCAGCAAGGTCGGCAGCTATATACTCATGAGCGGCGGCAAGAGATTCAGGCCCATGGTCATGCTCCTCTCCACGCGCTTGTGCGGCTATAAGGGCGACAGCCACATACAACTCGCTGGCGTGATGGAGTTCATACACACCGCGAC
>CAYIRV010000185.1:0-4003 GCA_964365865.1 uncultured Thermodesulfobacteriota bacterium
GCGACAAAAATGAACATCCGTTAGGCGAAGCGAGAGACAAACTTGCCAGCTCTTTTAATCTGTCTGAAGCAGAGAGAAACGAGCTTTTGGCAAGCGGAAAGCAGAGAATTTTTGACAATAGGGTGGGTTGGGCAAGGACTTATTTGAAGAAGGCAAATCTTATCGAATATGTCAAAAGAGGGGTTTTCAAGATTACCCAAAGAGGATTAGATGTTTTAAGCCAAAATCCTTCTGCAATTGATAATAGATGCTTGGAACAGTTTCCTGAGTTTACAGATTTTAAAGAAATTTCAAGAAAAGATAAGGCGGAAGAAATCAGCGATTCTGATGTGCAAATATCAGAACAGAGAACTCCTGAAGAATCGTTAGAATATGAATATCAAAAAATTAGGCAAAATTTAGCCCAAGAGCTGCTGAATAGAGTAAAAGAAATGTCCCCAAGATTTTTTGAAAGATTAGTAGTTGAGCTTATAGTTAAAATGGGCTACGGCGGCTCAATCAAGGATGCCGGTAAGGCGATAGGTAGAAGCGGGGATGAAGGGATTGACGGTATAATAAAAGAAGATAAATTGGGTTTAGATACAATTTATCTTCAAGCTAAAAGGTGGGATAACACTGTGGGGCGCCCGGAAATTCAAAAGTTTGCAGGCGCGTTACAAGGACATCGCGCCAAGAAAGGTATTTTTATTACAACATCCGATTTTTCTAAGGAAGCCTTAGATTATGCTCAAAAAATTGACAATAAAATTGTCCTTATTGAAGGTAATCATCTGGCACAACTAATGATTGATAACGATGTCGGGGTCTCAAAAATAACAACCTATGAGTTGAAAAAAATTGATTCTGATTATTTTGTTGAAGAATATTAGCCGCCGGGTCTGTTTTTTCATCCCCCCGCCTTCACCCTCATTGCGGGTTCAAGTTTGCAACTTGAACCCTTGAACTCGTGTAAGGTTCAGGTTACAAACCTGAACCCGCAATAGTCTTGTATATTAGGTTATGCGAAGCGCAACCCAACAATAATCTGTCCCCATCCTACGCCGGATTCACGCCTGAGAAGTTGTAGCAGCGGAATATGAGGAACGTCCTCTTAAGCTCTCCCTTGTGGTATATGGGCAGAGAGTCCTCTTCCACGCGCTCGAATGCGGTATAAAGCCGTGCCTTTCTGTCCTCTGACAGGACGCTCGCCACGAATATCGCGTTCTGGCCCTTCAAGAGTGAAAAGTCGTCCCAGTATTTGTAGTTAAGGCCGTTCACGCCTTCGTATCCGAGGCCCATCCACCTGACCACCGGCCTTTCCGGCGTATAAAAGGCCACAAGCCCGCTCATGGTGTATGTTGGGGTGGCTATGAAAGCTGGCCCGAGTTTTTTAAGCGTCTCGTATTCACCCTTGACCCTTTTGCCCATCTCCTCCCAGCCGTAAAAATCCTTTAATTTATTGGTGCTGATCCTGCCGCCCTTCCATTTTGAATATGTGTAGTCGTATGTGAGGATGTGGGGCTTGAGCGCCACCAAGTGAATCCCGGCGTCCATAAGGAGCGCGAGCGCGATGCCTGCGGCAGTAATGATATTAACCGCCTTTTTAAGCCTTTTGGCATGATAGTTGAGAGCGGCGATTGATGCGAGGAGCGTGAAGTACGCGAGCGCTGTCCAGTGCAGGCTTACGCGCTCGAAAAGCCCTATGAAGCCGAAAAACCCGAGCGACAGGGCGGAGAACATGAAAAGGAACAAAAGGTTTTCGTCTCTTTTGAAAAACCCCCTAACCCCGGCCCACACTGCGGCAACGATGCCGAGGAGGAAAATCACGGGAGAGGCGACTATCATCTGCCCTGCGAAAAACTCGCCCAAATGCCCGAAGCCGAATCTGGCCTCAGAGTGCCTTGCCGCGAAGTTGAATAAAAATGTTGACCAGCCGTGAAACATGTTCCAGTAAACCACAGGCGAGAATACGACCGCGCCGATGACAAAGGCAAGATACGGCTCTTTTCTCTTAAGCCAATGCCTGCGGTTAGGGGAAAATACGAGGAAGAAAAACGCCGCCGGTATTATCAGATATGCTATGAACTTGCAGAGCATGGCCGCCCCGAAGGCCGCGCCGCTTAAATACCAGTATGCCTTCCTTTCCCGGCACGCGGCCTGATAGAACGAGTATATGTAAATGGTATAGAAAAGCCCGAGCGGCGGGTCTGTGGTGATAATGATGGAGCCGATGGTGTATATGGGGAGCACAATGGCAAGCACACCGGCGAGGGCCGCGAGCCTCTTGTCCTTAAACATGTCTTTGCAGAGGAGGTAGAGGAATATGAACGATATGGTCATACTGAAAAGCGCCGGAAGCCTGACGCTCGAAAGGCTTGTGCCGAAAAGCCGCGTGGAAAGGGCGATCAGCCACGCTGTCATTGGCGGGTGGTCGTAGTAGGAGAGAGCGAGATGCCGGGACCATTCCCAGTGGTATGCCTCGTCGCCGGACAAGGGGACGGATGAGAGATAGATAAAGTGTATAAGGGTTATAAGGCCGAGCGTCAGCCAGAATAGAGCCGGGGAGATATTCTCAAAACTCAGCGAACTTTTCTTTTCCACCTCAGTCAGTTTAACACAAACCATAAAAAAATTCCGTTGCTGATTTTCCGGCAACGGGCCTCAAGGCAAAGTCTATTCCCTTGCGCTTGCCGTGCGTTTTAAAACCCTCTCCGTCATTCAGCCTTTTTTGATAAACTTCAACGCAGCGGAGTTTATGCAGTAGCGCTTGCCGGTTGGCAGAGGCCCGTCGTCAAAGAGATGCCCCAGATGAGCGCCGCAGCCTGAGCATAATACTTCTATCCGTAGCATGAAGAGTGAGTCATCCGGCTCTGTCTCTACGCTCTCGCCCACGGCGGGCGCAATAAAACTCGGCCAGCCGGTTCCGGAATCGAACTTTTCATTTGAGGTGAAAAGCAAATTCCCGCAGCAGACGCAGTGGTATTCACCGGGCTCTTTTGTCCTGTAATACTCTCCGGAAAAGGGCGCCTCTGTCCCTTTACTCCTCGTCACCCTGAACTGGCCGTCAGAGAGAACCTTCTTCCACTCAGCGTCGGTTTTGGTTATCTTCCCTTTGCCCATTTTTGTATCCATTAAAACCCCTTACAATTATAGCAGAATAAAAAGAGGCCGCCTTGTGAGGCGGCCTCTTTCAGGAAATGAAGGCGGAGGCTATACTTTATTGTTGGGCTGCGCTTTATAACACAATATGAATGGAGCGATTTTTTCTTTAGCAGGCTTCAATAGCCGGTATTTACGCTTCTTCCCGGCAGGGCAGGCCCGCACAAAAGGCCCTTCAGTGCAGATTGTAATCCTTCATAAACTCCTCAGCCGTGCCGTAAACCCTGACCCCGAGGTTCCTTAATGCCTCGGATGCGCCTTCCACGGTTATGACCGCGTCAGGCTTGAGCCTCGATGCGCACCCTATGAGCCTCTCTTTGTGCGGCATCATCCCGTGCTCAGCCGCGCCTCCCTTCGCATCGCCGCCGGCTGAAAAGTTAATATTGTGCCCTCTGGAGAAAAGACGGAGAAGCTCCTTAAGCTCGCCTTCCTCAAGTCCCACATTTTTCAGCGCCTCGATGTATTCGGTCAGAAGCTCCCTGCAGAGGCAGAGACTAAGTTTTTCCATTGCCCAGAGGTCTATTATAGCGCGGCCCTGGCCGTTGAGGAAAGAAGATACGAATATGTCCGTATCGAGCATGACCTTCATCTCTTCTTTTTCCTTACCTCGGCCGCGGCCTTTTCTATGTCAGCCTCTTGAACGCCCTTTTCCGCAAGCTTGGAGCCAATCCTGTTCCATATCTCGTCTATGTAAGGGGCCATGTCGTTGTCCTTGATATAGCCCTCTATTAGCTCCCTCACCTTCTGACTGGTGGTTTTACCCTCTCTCCTCGACAGCCTCTTGAGCTTTTCCTTCAGGTCCTCGTTAATCCGGATGAGCATTTGCGTTGACATTTTTTCAAAAACCCTCCTGAAAATCCATCAT
>CAYIRV010000186.1:0-3975 GCA_964365865.1 uncultured Thermodesulfobacteriota bacterium
ATAACTATATTACTTGGGTCGCCTCATGAACACAGCAACTGTGCCGTACACTAAACTGCATAATCCGTCTAAAGTAGTATGTTCGATGTCCTCTAATGGCCCCAATTTACTCGTCCAGCGTCCGGAACTTAATTGTCTTGCCGCATGCGTTGGCTTTCTGTTGGCGTCAACATAGATAGCAATTCTTTCAAATCCTTCTTCGCATTTACCATCTTTGCAAATAGTATAGCTCAATAATTCATACGTATTTATAAATGCTTCCAAGGTATTTTCTCGTGGAATTGTAGGAGGCCAGTAATAAAGATTCATTGGGTCAGGCCACCACCATGCTCCGGTGACACCAGATGCCCAAGCGATGCAATTATATTCTATCGTTGCTGGACTTGTGATTGAGTAACCGCTATTTCTTAAGTAAGGAAAGGATGCTTCGATTTCTTGTCTACTCATACATAATAACCTTGCTTACGCCCCCAAAGTAGCCATGCTTCTGTCATTTCCTTTATTCGTCCTCTTTGTTCCGGCAAAACAGGGTCTTCTCCCGTAACGGCTTTTAATGCCCAAAACCAGTGCCCCGGCTTTCTCTTTAATTCTGCCAGAATTAAAGGAATAGCATCCTTTCCCATACCGATAATTTGCTGATAGGCTGGATGGAGCGCAATTTCAGTAATAGATGATAACAGCGCAGTTTCAGCCTCCCATTTTGCTTTAAGTATACTAAAATGTACGGCCGGAACAGATCGTTGCCTTGAAATTGACTCAAAATCGCGTTTGAAGAATTCATTAAATTTCTTTCTGATTATGGTGGATTCTTCACTTACGCCCAAAGGTTCTTCTCCCCAAATACCACCTTTAAATGGTAAAGTCGCAACGAGGTTCATTTGAAAAGCTCCTTTGTTTTATCGGTTATACTCTTAAAAAAAACTTCGTTCTTGAAACTACGTAGTTTTTCAAAATCATTCCAAATTTCTTCTTTATTACCTGCCTGCGCAGGCAGGTCTGCATAAACGGCGTCACGACTTACATCTATGTCAAAAATCAAAGATAGTTTTTGCTCGGTGGCTTTTTCTATGGCTAACGAAATTATCGCATTAGCTTCTATTTCTGCATTGGGAATGACAATCTGCATAAAAAACCGCGCGACTGCCTGCGGAAGATCGGGAGCGATCTGAGGCAAAGTTAAGATATATTCTTCAAACCCTTTCAAGGGTAAAGGAATTTCTATCCTGTTTATATACCTTAAAGCAATGCGAATAACCTTGATGGGTTGAGCTATCTTAGAATACAAGTTCCATAGCTCACGGCCTTCTCTACAGAAAGCTTCCCAGTTTTCATATGGCTTAAGTTTATTAAAAGTAAAACCATCTAATCGAGCTTGAACAACTTTTTTATCAGCAAGTGATTCAAATAGGTATCCATCAAGTTTATGCTGGGGCGGAATTGTGGACACACCCTCTTGTGAGAGCTGAAAGCCGGCTACACCAGAAAAGCGCCCTTTTTTTTCAGGGAAACGTCCTCTGATATAATTTTGAAAGGCCGCTAAATCCTCAAGTTTAACCTTTTCAGGAAGTTGTGCCCGAATATCTAATATAGCCTCGGTAATCGGTGCGTTTGGAAATACAGTATACTCGTCCACCTTTTTATTATTCATGGATAAATTCCTACGGTCACGGCGTAACTTTTATAGGCTATCTATCTTATGGTGTTTCTTTTCTACCCTTAAAAGGGTATCCGCGTATCTTTATTAAGAAAAATGGCCATTTTTCTTATACCCCCTACTTCCCGCCTACAGCCTCACCACCGTGCCCGTGCCCACGGCAAAGCACTTGAGCTTCGCGCCCTTTGCCGAGGCGATGTTCCGGCAGTCCTTTACCATCTCGTCAATCTCTTTGTCGGTCCTTTCCTGATTGTGGTGGAACAGGCCTAATTTCTTTACGCCTGCGTTCATGGCGAGCCTCAGCGTGTCGAGATATACGGAGTGGCCCCAGCCCTTTTTCTTCCTGTATTCCTCTTTTCTGTATTCGGCGTCGTGGTAGAGGATGTCCGCCCCTTGGGCGAACCTCTCGTATTCCTTGTACGGCAGGCCGCCCGGATGCATGTATGTAAGCTCGTTGTCCGTCAAGAACACGAAGGTCTTGCCGTCCTCCACGAACTTGTATCCAGCCCCTGTGTTGGGGTGGCTGATGGGGATGGTGCTTATGTTGACGCCCCCTATGGAATAACTCGTCGAATTACCCGTGCCGAGGAATGAAATTTTGGCGCTTATGTCGTCCAGTTCAACCGGGAAGAACGGCGCTGTCATTGTCTTTGAGAGTATGCGCTTAAGGGAGTTCTGCGTAGTCTGCGGGCCGTAGACCCTTATGGTACTGTCCTTCCTGTATATTGGGTCGAAGAACGGGAAGCCGCTCAAGTGGTCCCAGTGGGCATGCGTGAGGAGGAGGCTTATATCAAGCGCACCTGATTTGATGAGTTCTTTTCCGAGCGCCCTTATGCCTGTGCCTGCGTCAATGACGATAATCTCGCCGGAGTTGCTTTCAACCTCTATGCAGGTGGTGTCCCCGCCGTATTTCAGATACTGCCTGCCTGATACGGCTATGGAACCCCTCGAACCCCAGCAGCGTATTATCATTGGAGGCCTTTCAACGAGTGTTGGCGCATCTTGCGCGCCTTTTGGCGAGTCTGAAAAATCTTGGCAAAAGCCCGTTTGCGGAATATTATAACAGATAAGGGGCTTTAGTCAATCGGATATAAGCTTACAGGCGCGCCTGCCGAGGCCGCGCTTCTCGCCTCGTGCATGACCGTTTTGAGCGGCACGCCGTGCCTTATTGCCGCGGCCCTTATGTCCTCATACTCGGGCTGGATGTTTACGGCCTTGTTGTCCCTGAGGGAGACCTTGACCCTAATCGGGCCATAGCGGGTCTTGACTTTGATAATCTTTCTTTCGAGGCACACCCTCTCAATCGGGTATAGGCGCACGCCTATTGTGGTGGATTCGGCGAATATGGTGGAGAGGAGCGCGTCTCTCCGGTTAAACGGCGTAAGCGCGGAGAGCAATATGCCGGGCCGTGATTTCTTCATTACAACGGGCGTGAAGTACACATCCAACGCCCCTCCCTCAAAGAGCCTCTCCATAAGATACCCGGCTGTCTGAGGGCTCATGTCGTCAATGTTCGCCTCAAGCATCAGGAGCGCCTCGGCCTCTTGGTTTCCGGTCTTTTCAACAGCCCCTTTGATTGCCCTTAGGACATTCGCGGCCTCTCTAAAATCCTTTTTGCCCGCGCCATAGCCTGTATTTTCAATAGTCATGGAAGGCATGGGGCCGAAGCCAATTGCGAGCGTCTTTACAATCGCGGCCCCTGTCGGGGTTGTAAGCTCAAAAGGTATGCTTGACGATGAAACCGGGACTCCCTTTAGTATTTCGAGTGTCGCGGGCGCGGGTATGGGCAGCCTGCCGTGCATGGTGTCTGTCCAGCCGGAGCCCAGGGCTATGGGAGAGGAGATGACCTTGTCTATGCTGAGTGATTTTATCGCAATGGATGCGCCCACTATGTCAATGATGGAGTCCATTGCCCCGACCTCGTGGAAGTGGACATCCTCCGCGCCTATGCCGTGTATCTTTCCCTCGGCCTCGGCGATGATGGAGAATATTTTTACGCTTAAGTCCTTGACGCTCTTTTCAAGGCCGCTTTTTTTGATGATGTTTTTTATGTCCTTGAATGTCCTGTGGTGTTTTTCATCTTTTGTCCTGACCCTGAATGTCGTCCCGGTTATGGAATGGCGGAGCTCTTTTTTTATCCGGACATCAATCTCGCCGACACCGAGCTTTTTAAGCTCTTTTAGGATTTTTTTGAAATCAACGCCCATATCAATGAGCGCGGCTAAAAACATATCGCCGCTTATGCCCATGGGACAGTCGAGGTAGAGGATGTTCATAGCATTGCCACCTGTTCCTTCATAATCCTGTCTTTTAAAAGCGGG
>CAYIRV010000187.1:0-3970 GCA_964365865.1 uncultured Thermodesulfobacteriota bacterium
AGTGAGTCTCGTTGGCGGCGCCCCGGGTTTCGCGGAACAGGGCGCGGCCATTGGAAAGACCGGCGAAAAGCCTGTCTTGCAAAAAAAGGAGCGGCAAACAGACGGCAACATCAAAAAAAAGGCGGTAAAGGAAACTTCCTCAGGCAAGGCCAAGGCCCATGACAACGGCGCGCTTGCGCTCCGGAGCGCGCTTAAGGATATTGAAAGGAAGGTCGAGGCAAGGGAGCTTGTGGCAGCCCGCATAGAATCCATGAGGAAGAAAACCCTTACCGCGTCCTCCTTTGGGCATGGCCGCGGCCATGCCGGGAAAGAGGCTTCATCAGGTCAGACAGGGCAGACAGTGAAAGACGGCGGAAAGGCCCTTGCGGGAGCCGGCGGGCAGGCAGGGACAGGCGGGGTCTCGGCGGAAAACCTCGATGTGAAATACCGCGCATATCTGAGCCATATAACGGAGCGGGTGCAGGAGCAGTGGGAGTTCCCTGCGGAGCTTGAGAGGAGCGGCATCTCCGTCATAGTTTCCCTGAAGATAGGAAAGGACGGCAAACTTATAAACTCGTGGGTTGAGAAAAGCTCAGGCTACACGCTCTTTGACGAATCCCTTATGAAGGCCGTAACAAGGGCCGCGCCGTATCCGGCCCTTCCAACAGGCTTTGAAGGGGATTTTCTGGAAGTCGGGCTCAGGTTCTGCCCGGGCTGCGGCGGATAGGATGATGAAAAAGCCCCTTATTATATTCGCGGCATTATTGGCGCTGACATCGGCAGGTTACGCTGACGCCAAGGTCTATATTGACTTGAGCGCGCCTGCCGTCAAAAAGCTCATAATAGCCGTGGAGGACTTCAGCGTCAATGTCCCGGCAGGGGATTCAAAGCCGTTGAAGGACGAGCTTATGTCAACCCTCAAGTCAGACCTCAAGTTCTCAGGGTTTTTTACGGTAGTCGAGGCAGGCGCCATTTCAGCGGACGGCGTTTTGGAGGGCGCAATCAAAGACGCCTTTGGCAGGTGCCGCGCGCTCGGGGCGGATGCGCTCGTACGCGGCACATACTCGGCTGAAAAGGAATCCCTCGTGGTGGAGGCCCGCTTTTACGACTGCGTGAACCAGAAGGAGCTTATTGCCAGAAGATACATCGGAAGCCCGGCAAATCCGAGAAAGCTCATTCACTACTTCGCTGACCACCTCTACGAGGAGCTTACAGGGAAACAAGGCATTTTCACAACCAGGCTTTTGTTCGTATCCGACAGGACAGGGAATAAGGAAATCCACATGTGCGACTACGACGGCAAGAATGTCCGGCGCATTACAGGCAACAGGTCAATAAACCTCTCGCCCCAGTGGTCGCCTGACGGGAAAAAAATCCTATACACATCCTACAAGAGGAAAAGGCCGAGCCTCTACATGTTAGACACTAACTCAGGCGTCGAGACGACTATCTCGGACAGGCCGGGCATAAACATCTCAGGAAGGTTCTCCCCTGACGGAGCAATGGCCGCGTTCACCGGGAGCGCAGAAAAATCACCTGAGCTTTACATCGTTGATATTGCCTCAGGCAAGGTTACCCGGCTTACGGACAACAACGGTATAGATGTCTCGCCGTCGTGGTCTCCTGACGGCAAAAAAATGGCGTTCGTGTCGGATACGAGTGGAAATCCTCATATTTTTGTGCTATATTTAGACAGCGGCGAGCTTAAAAGGCTTACATACGACGGCAAATACAACTCATCCCCATCATGGTCGCCGGACGGTAAGCGCATAGCCTACGCCCGGTCGGACAACGGAAGCGTCTTCAACATATGGGTTATGGGCCCTGACGGAAGCAACGCTCTGCAGCTTACATTCGAGGGCAACAACAAGACACCGTCATGGTCGCCTGATGGAAGGTTCATAGTCTTCGGGTCCACTGGCCGCGGCCAGACAGGGCTTTACATAATGCAGTCCGACGGCTCAGGGACAGTGAGGGTGGATACAGGGGCGGCCGGGGACAAGACCCCGGCATGGTCGCCTTACCTGCATTGAGGCGGCATTGATTCACAAAGGGGCTTTGGCCCAAAGAAGGAGGTTTGAGATGGGAAAAAAATCAGGAATAATGCTGTTTGCGTTCTTGTTCTCAGCCAGCCTTGTCTTGACGGCCTGTAAGGGCAAGGCGCTTGTCAGGCAGGAAGACCTTGTTGGGAAAGAGGCTTCGAGTTCGACTGAGCAAGACGTTCAGGCCGCTTCTACCGAAGGCGCGGGAGATACCGTGCTCATACCAGAGGACAAGGTCTTGTCCGAGGACGCGGCCTCAACCTCAACCAACGCCATGTCAAAGGAGCACGGGGCAGGCGCGTCCTTGGCAGCCGGGACAGACGGAGAGGCGCTCTCTACAGTGCATTTTGACTTTGACAGGTATTTCATAAGAAACGATGACAGGCCCCTTCTTGAAAGGAACGCCGGATGGCTTAAGAAAAACCCGTCCGCGAAGGTGCAGATAGAGGGCCATGCCGACGAGAGGGGAGACAACGAATACAATCTTGCGCTCGGGGACAGGCGCGCTGACAGCGCCAAGAGGTTTCTCGTTGACATGGGCATCGGCGGAGACAGGCTCCCTACCATAAGCTACGGCGAGGAAAAGCCGGTTGACCAAGGCACGGACGATGACGCATGGTCAAGGAACAGACGGGCCGAGTTCAGGGTGGAATAGAAGGGCTTATCATACGGGCCGCCGGTATTATACGGCGGTCCGGTCTTTGTTTCATGGCAGAGGACAAGAGTCAATACCGCATACCCCCGCATGAGGAATCAATACTTGAAAAGGTTTTTTGCCGCGGCCGCGCTCTCGCTCGCGCTCTATGGCTGCGGTCCGGGTTTTCCCATCATGACCGCGGAGCAGGAGGCGCTCGTAAACAATGTAGAGAGGCTCGTCAAGGAGAACGAAGAGCTTAAGAAAAGGCTCTTTGCGCTCGAAACATCAGGCCCGTCCGAGATTAAGAAAGAGTTCGCAGGCATCAGGAAGAGCCACGCCTCCGCAAACGCCGACATGGAAAGGCTCCTTCAGGATTTCTCCTCGGTGCGCGGCGGCTTTGAGGAGGGCGCGCACGAAAGAGATGTTCTGAAAGAAGAGCTAAAAGCCTTGAAAAATTCCCTCAAGGTCCTTGATGAAAGGTTCTCGGCCATTGAGAAGACATCAAAGGACGGCTCGTCAGGGTTGGACTCGCTCAAGGCCGCGCTTGTTGAAAGCGGACAAAGGCTCTCGGCGGTTGAGGAGGCCGTTAAATCGGCTGAAAGAAAAAACTCCGTTGAAGACGAAAAGGCCGCGCTCACGGCTGACGCTAAAGGCGCGCCTGACCCGGACGCCGTTTACCAGTTGGGCCTCGGGGAGCTAAAAAGCAAGGAATACGGCAGGGCCATAGAGTCTTTCACGGGATTTATCAGGGCTTTCCACGGGCACAAACTCGCGGGCAACGCCCAGTACTGGCTGGGAGAGGCGTATTACGCGAAAGGGGAGTTTGAAAAGGCGATTGTCGAGTTCGAGAAGGTGAAGAAGAACTTTCCGAAGACCGACAAGGTGGCTGCGGCAATGCTCAAACAGGGCCTTTCCTTTGAAAACCTCGGCTCAATAAAAGAGGCGCGGGTGCTCTTTGAAGAGGTCGTTGAAAAATACCCCAAATCCCCTGAGGCCGCTATTGCCAAGAAACGGCTCAAGACCGTAAAAAGGCCGTAGCAGGATTATACCTGAGGCGTCCATCCCGCCAGAGGGAACCCTTCATCAAAAATTGACACGGTAATGACCAAGGAAGACGTCTCTATAATCAGGTGCCATGACTACGGCGCCGAAGCGGTTTATGTCGCCGTAAAGAAGGCCGTTGACCTTATCGGCGGCATAAAGGCTTTTGTAAGGCCGGGTGAGAGGCTGCTCCTCAAGCCCAACATACTTACGGCTAAACCCCCGGAGGCAGCGGCGACCACGCACCCTCATGTGGTGGAGGCGGCCATAA
>CAYIRV010000188.1:0-3926 GCA_964365865.1 uncultured Thermodesulfobacteriota bacterium
CCCGGGCATGGCGTTCGGCACAGGCTCGCATGAGACGACAAGGATGTGTCTTAAGGAAATCGCCCGCGTTCTGACCTCAGACGAGGCGTTGCGCGGGAAGACAAGCCTTCTCGATGTCGGGTGCGGCAGCGGTGTCCTCGCAATAGCGGCAAAAAAGCTTGGGGTAAAAAGGGCTGTTGCCATTGACATTGACCCTGTCGCAGTAAAGGTTACGAAAGAGAACGCGAAGATAAACAGGGTGAATATTACGGCAAGCGGCCGACATGTCAGAAAGATAAAGGGCGTGTTTTCAGTCGTGGCCGCAAATATAATATCAGGCGCGCTCAAGACCTTGGCCCCTGAGCTTTTGGAAAGACTCAAGGCAGGCGGTTTTTTGATACTGTCAGGCATATTGAGGTCCGAGGCACTGGCTCTGTCCCGCGTGTTTGCAGGGCAGGGGCTTAAGCTTTTAAGGCGCTCGGACATGGGAGAGTGGTCTTGTTTCGTATTCAGAAAGGAGGACCGCGCATGACCTCTTTAAGGAGATTTTTTCTTGAGGATATTACGCCGGAATCCAAAGAGGGTTGCATAAAGGGCACGGAACTTATTCACTTGAAGAAGGTCTTAAGGCTGAGAACCGGCGACACAATAAGCCTCTTTAACGGAAAGGGGCTTGAGCTTTCAGGCGAGATTGCCTCAATTGATGTCTCATCCGCAAGGGTCGCTATAAAGGGCGTTATTGACAACAAAAATGAGAGCCCCTTAGAAATAACGCTCGTTCAGGGCCTTATTAAAGGAGATAAGCCTGAGCTTATCATACAAAAGGCGGTTGAGCTTGGGGTAAGGGAGTTGATTTTTTTCGCGTCAGCGAGGAGCGTGCCTGATATAGGCGCGGGTAAGGACAGCGCAAGGCTCGCGCGCTGGACAAATGTGGCAATCGCCGCGGCCAAGCAGAGCAAAAGGCCGCTTGTGCCGGACATAATGCTTTGCAGGAATCTTAAGACCGCCATCGAATCAGCGGCCCAAGGCTCTCTTAAGCTCCTTCTTTCAAATGACGCCTCGACTTTGGATTTAAGGGCTTTTTTAAGGAAAAATACGGGCATATCGGCGGTATCGGCAATTGTAGGGCCTGAGGGAGGGCTGATTGCGGAAGAGGAAACCCTTGCCCAGAGTCTCGGTTTTGTGCCGATAAGCCTCGGGCCCCGCACATTGAGGGCAGAGACAGCGGCCTTGAGTATAGTCACGCTCCTCCAGTATGAGCTTGGGGATGCTAATTAGCTGATATTATCCGCTAAGTTACCAGATAGTTGCCGCTTATATGCCCTGCGCAACCCCCTCTGTCTCCCCCTTTTCAAAGGGGGAGACAGAGGGGGTTGCGCAATCTTTTTCTCTTGGGTCTTGACATAACGGGCCTGTGTCCCTAAATTAAGTGGGGCGGATTCTGCCCTGAATAATTTATACAAAGAAATCCTCAGGAGGACATAATAAGATGGGAAAGATTATAGGCATAGACCTCGGCACCACCAACTCGGTTGTCGCAATAATGGAGGGCGGGGAGCCGAAGGTAATAGTGAACGAGGAGGGGAGCAGGATTACTCCTTCTGTGGTGGCGTTTACGAGGGACAAGGAAATCCTCGTGGGTCAGGTGGCAAAGAGGCAGGCTGTCACCAATCATGAAAACACCGTGTTCTCCATAAAGAGGTTCATGGGCAGGAACTACGGCGAGGTCAGCGAGGAGATGAAGATGGTCCCTTACAAGGTGGAGAGGGACGATCAGGGCAGGGCTGTTGTCATTTCGAGCAATATGGGGAAGACTTATCTCCCGCCTGAAATATCCGCGATGATACTCCAGAAACTCAAAAGGGCCGCGGAGGCGTACTTGGGCGAGACGGTAACAGAGGCTGTTATAACCGTGCCAGCGTATTTCAACGACGCCCAGAGGCAGGCCACAAAGGACGCCGGAAGGATCGCCGGCCTTGATGTAAAAAGGATAATAAACGAGCCTACCGCGTCCTCGCTCGCATACGGGCTTGAGAGGAAAAAGGACGAAATCATCGCCGTATATGACTTCGGCGGAGGCACATTCGATGTGTCAATCCTCGAGGTCGGCGACGGGGTCTTTGAGGTAAAATCAACAAACGGGGATACGCACCTCGGAGGCGATAATTTTGACCAGAAGATAATAGACTGGCTGATTTCAGAGTTCAAAAAGGATCAGGGCATTGACATCTCCAAGGACAGGATGGCGCTTCAGAGGCTCCGTGAGGCCGCGGAAAAGGCCAAGATAGAGCTTTCGAGCGTAGTGGAGACAGAGTTGAACCTGCCGTTCATCACGGCTGACGCGGGCGGGCCAAAGCACCTCGTCATAAGGCTTTCGAGGGCCAAGCTCGAACAGTTGACCCAAGAGCTTGTCGAGAGGAGCAAAAAACCCTGCGAGCAGGCCCTGTTGGACGCGGGCCTCAAGCCGGAGCAGATAAACGAGGTGGTGCTCGTGGGCGGCATGACACGGATGCCGGCCATACAGAAGTTCGTTACCGAGATTTTCGGCAGGGAGCCTCATAAGGGCGTAAACCCGGACGAGGTCGTTGCCATTGGCGCGGCCATACAAGGAGGCGTGCTCGCGGGAGAGGTCAAGGATGTAGTGCTGCTCGATGTTACCCCCCTTTCATTGGGCGTCGAGACATTGGGCGGCGTGATGACCGCGCTCATACGGAGGAACACCACCATACCAACGAAGAAAAAGGAAATCTTCACCACTGCCGCGGACAGCCAGACTCAGGTCGAGATACATGTGCTTCAGGGCGAAAGGCCCATGGCCTCTGACAACAGGACGCTCGGAAGGTTCCACCTCATCGGCCTGCCGCCCGCGCCCAGGGGCATACCGCAAGTAGAGGTTCAATTTGACATAGACGCCAACGGAATACTGAATGTCTCGGCAAAAGACCTTGCCACAAACAAGGAGCAGAAGATAACGATTACGGCATCAAGCGGCGTGGCAAAGGACGAGGTGGATAAGATGGTCAGGGATGCCGAGGGCCACGCCGAGGAGGACAGAAAGAAGAAGGAGGCCATAGAGGCCAGAAACCAGCTCGACTCCCTCATATACTCGACTGAAAAGCTTTTGAGCGAGAACAAGGCAAAGCTCTCTGAGGCCGATGTGAAGGCCGTTGAGGAGGCTGTCGCAGAGGGCAAAAAAACGCTCGAATCCGCGGGCCACGACCTGCAGGCCATGAAGCACGCCACAGAGAAAATCAACGCCGCATCCCACAAAATAGCCGAGGAGATGTATAAAAAGGCCTCTACAACAGACGCCTCCGGCGCCGCCGGACAAGCCGGGGCAGAGGCCGGAAAACAGGACACGGTAGTCGAGGCCGAGGTGGTTGACGAGAACAAGTCTCAGGGTTAGAGGTATGATGCCCTTCTTATCAAACGGCCAGAGGCAAAAAACCTCTGGCCGTTTCTTTTGCGGGGTTCTTCCGGCATGGCGCTATACATCGAGCCTTGCCTTGGCCGCCTAAACCGTTATATACTTGCCCCTATGGCGGGCAAGGACTACTACCAGATACTCGGCGTCGGCAAGGGCGCTGCCGAGGATGAGATAAAAAAGGCGTACAGGAATCTCGCGAGAAAATACCACCCCGACCTCCATCCTGAGAAGAGGAACGAGATGGAGGCGAAGTTCAAGGAGATAAACGAGGCCTACGGCGTTCTGAGCGACCCGAAAAAGAGGTCTGACTACGACCTTACCGGCAAGGCGCCGTTCGAGCCGGGCGCGGCCTACTACCCGCCGCCGGACTTCGACTTCGATACATTCACATTCGGAGGAACGGGCGGCTTTGAGGATGTCTTTTCCGAGATATTCGGGAAAAAGGGCGCAAGGCGCGGCCCGCAGAAGGGAGAGGATATAGAATACGGGCTTACCCTCGACTTCCTCCATGCCGTAAAAG
>CAYIRV010000189.1:0-3924 GCA_964365865.1 uncultured Thermodesulfobacteriota bacterium
CTGACAAGTCTTTTTTAGGGTGCCTAAAGAATTAGGACACCACAGCCGGGATTCTCATCAGCCTGTCCATGTAAGTCTGCATGATGCTTTAATGCCCCCTCAACACGCGGCTGCGCTCATTTAAATAACAGGGGAGAGTATACAGGGCGGTCTCTTTTTTTTCGGTAAGCCGGAGCTTCGCAGGAAGGAGGTTTGAATGAGAAATCTTGTATTTGCTATAATGTTTGTCTCAATAGCGGCCTTGGCAGGCTGCGCAGGGCTGAACTTCAGCCAGATGAGCCCTGAGGCAAAGGAGTTTCATCCTAAGACAATCGCCGTGCTCCCTGCCACAATAGGCGAGCACGAATCAGCGAGGGATGTTGTAGAGGCCGTTGTGGCGAAAAAGCTCTCGGAAAGCATGTGGTATGGCAGCGTAATTGACGCAGCGGCAGTCAAGAAGATGATTACGGAGTCAAAGGAACTCGGTGACAATGTCCAGAACTACCTGCAGCAGGTCAATACACTCGGCACATCGGACGCGGCCCTAACGCAAAAGCTCAGGGACGGCCTTCAGGTGGATGCCCTCTTTCTTACCTATGTGACTTCATGGGAGTATGGAAGGATGGAAGGCAACAAGGTGGCGAAGGTAGGCTTGGGGATAAAACTCGTGGACGCGGCAACCGGCGTTGTCGTATGGAAGGCCAACCACGAGCTAATTGACGAGTACCTCGCGGTTAAGCCTTCTCTCGACAGGCTCAGTGAAAAGCTCATGAAGCGCCTCATGAAGGAGATGCCTCATTAAATCGTGATGCGTGATGACCGTGATGCGTGGGCGTGATGCGTATCAAAGACCGTGAAGCGTTATACTCAACTGCCTTTTACGCATCACGCATAACGGTATTTAACCCCCCTTAATCCCCCCTTTAGCCCTCCCCCTGCCCTCCCCCATAAGGTGGGAGGGATAAGAGGAAAAGGGTCGATTATAGGGGGAGGATATGGAAGTTGAGCATTAGCCCCCTTAATCCCCCCTTTATAAAGGGGGGAGAACAATAAGACAGGAGGTATTGAAATGCGTATAAAAAGGCTTATTGCCGGTTCCGTTGTTTTCGCGGCGTTTTTGATTTCATCGCAGTCTTACGCAAGGGAATGGACGATAGTCGGGCCAAGGGCGCTCGGCATGGGCGGCGCAAATGTCGCTGTTGCCAATGACGCCACCGCGAGCTACTGGAACCCGGCTGCCTACGGGTTCTTCGGAAGCAAGGATGGCGGCGAGTACGGCAAAAGGGATTTCAGCGGCGTCCTCGACGCCGGGTTAGGGTATCAGGTGCATGAAAACCTGGGCGAGGAATTAGATAAGATAGCAAAGTTCAACTACAGTAACCTCTCCGGCGCAACAATATCCGCGGCCAGCGTCTCCGACTTCCTTTCGCTCGTAAACCAGCTCAAGACATTCAACGACAACAAGAACAGGGCGCTTACCATACTCATTAACGGCGGTCTAAGGGTTCAGGTCGGCCGTTTCGGGGTCGGAGGATATGTCTTTAACGATGTGAGCGCCAAAGGGGAACTTGACCTCGTCAACATATCTCCTGTAGCCACAGGCGTGGGCGGCACATTCACGGTAAGCGACTTCGCGGCCCCGGCTAACTACGGCTGTCCGGCATGCTCAACCGCGGCCCTCGAAGGCACGGCCGCAGGGCTTTCCACAACGCAGGAGACAGAGCTTAATACATATCTTACGGGTCTCGGCTGGACATCCGCGCAGAGCATAGGGTTTATCAATGCGCTCGATAATGGCATAACCGCGTCCGGCGTGGCCGCCCCTGCCGAGATCGTGAGCTATACCGAGACCGTTGCAGGGCTCGCCACGGTCGCGGCCACTGCCGGAGGGACATTTGCCAACAACTCATCAAGGCTTCTCTTCAAGGGCGCGTTCATAACCGAAGTCCCCTTCACATACGGCCATCCCATAAGCCCGGACCTTGCCATAGGCGGCAACATAAAGCTCCTGAAGGCCCGTGTCTATAATTCGAAGATTGACATATTCAATACGGACTTCGGGGACGCGCTCTCCGCTGCCACAAAGTCCTACAAGGAAAGTCAGGCATTCGGCTTGGACTTGGGCGTCATGTACCGCTTCGGCGACAACCTGAGGCTCGGACTTGTGGGAAGAAACATCAATTCCCCGAGCTTTGAGATGACCCCGCTCGTTGCCGGAGACGAGGACTCCTTCAAGGAAAGGGCACAGTACAGGGCAGGGGTTGCTTATAAGCCCCTCAGCTTCGTAACCCTGGCCCTTGATATGGACCTTACCAAGAACGACACCACCGTGGGCGCAGGATACAAGTCCCAGAATTTGGGCGCAGGCGCGGAGTTCAACATCTTTAAAATTCTCCAACTCAGGGCCGGGGCATACAAGAACATTGCCGAGAGCGACATTGGCCTTGTCTATACGGTTGGCGGAGGTCTTAACCTTTGGCTCGTGAATGTTGACCTCGGGGCCTCGCTTTCAAGCAGCAGGACGAGCATTGACGGCAACGAGTTCCCTGAGGAAATCAAGGCCGAGCTCGCGGTTTCAGCCCTGTTCTAAGGCTGTTTTGTAGTAAACCCTCCCCCTTTGATGGGGGGGGCGGTGTGGGGGTGAATGGCTTGAAATTACTTGCTTTTCAGGCTTAATAACGGTATATTCAATAAGTTATGTCGAGTATCCCGCCATGAACCGGATACTCTATGAAGCATACATAAGAAACACATCCAGATGCTCTGTGGTTTTGCCGGAAAGGCATTTAAGACCCCTTGTCCGGCAAGCAGGGTATTTTTTTCTAAAGAGAGCAGCGTGATGAAGCATCCGGGATTCCTAAAGATTTTTCTGACTTTGCTTGTCTTCTTTGTCCTCGGCGGCCAATGTTACGCTGAGGAAGAGAAGCCCGCGTCAGTCCAGCCTCCAGCAAGTCAATCCCAGCAAGCGCCGCCTCAGCCCCAAGCGCTTTCCCAGTTTGAGGAATATGTCAGGGGAATAGCGCCCGGCGGAGTTTCGGACATAAGACAATTCGGCTACGGGCTTTTTGACGAGCCCCCGAGCACTTTCGCGCCTGTCGAGGCCGTGCCTGTTGGCCCAGACTATGTGCTCGGGCCCGGGGACGAGTTGAGAGTCAGCCTATGGGGAAAGGTGAACGCCGAATATGCCGCGGCCATTGACAGGGACGGGAAGATTACCGTGCCGCAGATGGGGGTTCTGCAGCTTTCAGGCATGAATTTTTCCGAGGCCAACGCATATCTCCTGAAGGAGCTTTCAAAATACTATCTGCCATCCGAGGTCAAGCTCAATGTAAGCATGGGCAGGCTCCGCGCCATAAGGGTCTTTGTCGTGGGCAAGGCCAGAAGGCCCGGAAGCTACAGCATATCATCCCTTTCAACGCTGATAAACGCGCTTTTTGCCGCAGGAGGGCCTTCAAAGTCAGGCTCAATGAGGAACATCGAGGTCAAGAGGGCGGGCAAGACCGTAACGAGTTTTGACATGTATGACTTTCTCCTCAAGGGCGACAAGACAAAGGATGTGAGGCTTATGCCGGAGGATGTGCTCTTCATCCCTTCGGCAGGGCCGCTCGCAGGCATTGCAGGCAATGTAAGAACCCCGGCAATATACGAGCTTAAGGGGGAATCGTCTGTCAGGGAGATAATCCAGATGGCAGGCGGGCTTAATGACATTGCCTTCAAGGACAGGGTCCAGATCGAAAGGGTTATGGAGAACAGCCGGCAAACTGTATTTGAATCCAACATCGCTGATGTCAGGCCTGAGGATATAAAGATACAGGGAGGCGATTTGATTTCAATATTCACTGTGGTGTCAGACAGGAAGATGGCGCGCATATCAGGCGCTGTGCGCAGAAGCGGCGAGTACGGCGTAGGGGCTGCGGTTACAGTCAGGGAACTACTTAAGATGGC
>CAYIRV010000190.1:0-3872 GCA_964365865.1 uncultured Thermodesulfobacteriota bacterium
CTGACCACCCGCTCGCGCTTTTTGAGGTGCACGACAACCTCACGCACATAAGCGGTATGAACCCGGCAATCAGGATGTTCCCCGACCCGAACATCATAAGATACTACTGCGACAAATACAGGCAGTATCTTTTTCTTGAGGCGAAAAAACACCCTATACCAGAGACCTACCCGCTTCTTACGAGGGAATCGCTGGGCACGGTGGAGAAAAGCCTCGGTTATCCCATGGTCTTGAAGAACAGATACGGCGCGGGCGGGGACTTCGTGTTCAAGGTCTCCAACAGGAAGGAACTGGAGAAATACTTCAAGATTTCGACCCTCGACCTTTTTAACGCGTCCTCGGCGAAATATTTTCTTAGCATGGGCGCGAAGAGGGGTTTCTACTGGCATCTTATAAAGGACAAGAAGATGAGCTATCCATTTCTGTCTCCGCCGCTCCTTGCCCAGAAGTTCGTCAAAATCGACAGGGACCTGAAGACCGTCGTCGGTTCCGGCAAGGTGGTGGAGGCCCACTGGAGGCACAAGGCAGACGAGGCCATGTGGAAGATGAACATAGACGGCGGCGGCATTGGAATCTGGGGTCATGTGCCCAAAGAGGCCGTCGTCATATCAGAGAGGCTCGCGAATGACCTCAGGGCGAGCTGGCTCAATATTGACTTGATAGAAAGCAGCGGAAGGTTCCTCATAACCGAGTTCTCCCCCGTGTGGCACCACTACGCATACAAGGAAAAGCCGGGTTTCGTGTACAAGGACGACTACAATATTGATGTCCCGCTCGAAACAGCGCTGGACCTCGAGGAGATAATAGTCAAATCCCTGGTCGAGGCCGCCGGGCGCGCTCATAGAGCCTGAAATGAGCAAAACCCTTGCGTCATTTCTCGTCCGCAACATCACCTATCCGCTCTGGATGCTCAAGGACGGCGACCGGCGCGTCCTTAACTACATCAGCCGTTTTGATTTTGTAAGCGGCCTCGGCAGGGGCGAGCTTATCCAGCGGCAGTTTTCCTCGCTTAAGGAAACGCTCTCTTACGCTTACGAAAAGACCCCTTACTACAGGAAGCTCTTCGACGATGCCGGCTTTTCCCCTGCCAAGATGAAGGATGCCGGGGATATAAGAAGACTCCCGCTCCTTACCAAGGATGTCATAAGGTCTAACTTCAACGGGATCAAGGCGGAAGGAATTAATCCGGCGAGCGTAACGCGCGCCACCACCGGCGGGTCAACGGGCACGCCGCTTGAGTTCCTGCGCGACAAGGAGTCTCTGTTTTTGAGGAAGGGGCAGGAGCTTTTCTTCGACAGGTGGATGGGCTACGATATCGGGGACAAGGTCGCGCTTTTCGTGGCCTCGTCGCACTTCACAGGCAGGGCCGAGAGGCTCAAGGCAAGGATACGGAATTTCACATGCGAGAGGATGCTCGCGTTCGACCCGCATCATATAACAGACGACTACATGGAGGCGTTCGCAAATGCCTTCAGGCGCTTTAAGCCCTCAATGATAAAGTGCTTCCCCAACTCGCTTGCGATATTTGCGGACTTCGTCAAGAGGAAGGGCATTGAGCTTGAGCCTGTCGGGGTGATCTCAGCGACAGGCGAGAGCCTCTATCCTGAACAGCGCTCGCTTTTCGAAAAGACCTTCGGAGGGAAGGTCTTTGAGAAGTACGGCACGCGCGAATCCGGCGTTATCGCGTGCGAGTGCCGGGAGCATAAGGGGCTGCATCTGTTCACCGAGGGCGCATACCTTGAGCTGATTAAGGACGACGGAAGCCCCGCGGCCAAAGGCGAGACCGGCCGCATCGTGGTAACCGACCTCTTCAACAGGGCCATGCCCCTCATAAGGTATGAGATAGGCGACATGGCGGTTGATTCAGGAGGCCGCGCGTGCCAATGCGGCTCGGCCCTTCCGCTCGTGGACAGGATACTCGGCAGGGACAGGGACATAATAACCGACAGCTTCGGCAACCCCAAGCCCGGCTACCTCTTCGTCGAGGTCATAAACAAATTGAACCTCACGGCACAGTTTCAGGTGGTGCAGACAGGCAAATACGAACTCCTTGTGAAGGTCGCAGGCAAGGACAAGGGCGCCGTGGACACCGCGCTGCTTGAGGCGCGCTTCAAGGAGATTCTCGGGCCGCGCTTCAGCATAGGTTTTGAGTTCCAGGCCTCGATACCGAGGGACCCGTCAGGCAAATACAGGTATGTGGTTTCAAAGATACGGGGCTCGGCCCAATAGGCCGCCAGCGCCCCGATTTATGGACAGGATACGGATAGCCTTTGTCATAGACGAGATAGGGGAGCATCCCGGAGGCACGGAGAGGCAGCTCCTTCTCCTCATAAAGCATATGGACAAGACCCGCTTTGAACCCTATCTCATCTGTTTGAGGGGCTCTCATCGGCTTGCCTCAAGCTTCGGCTCCTGTCCTGTCCGTGTCATAGATTTTCACTCGTTTTATTCGCCAGCAGACTATCTCAAGCTCATAGGCCTTTCGAGGTTTTTCAGGGAAAAAAGGATTGACATAGTGCAGACACACTTAAGGGACGGCAATATCGCCGGCACGCTCGCGGCAAGGCTGGCAGGGGCCGCCAATATCGTGTCAACGAGGAGAAACCACGGCTACTGGTATAACAGGGCCGAGCTTGTGATACTAAAGACCCTGAGGCGGATGACGACCGGCTATCTCGTGAATTCCAATGTCATAAAGAGGCTCCTGACCGAGGCGGAGAATATTCCATCCGAAAAGATAGAGGTCATATACAACGGGGTTGAGACCTCTGTCTTCTCCTCAAAGTCCGAGGATATGAAACTCGGCAGCAGGAGAGCCCTCGGCATACCCGACGGCTGCCCGGTGGTGGCCATAGTCGCGAACCTGCGGCCAATAAAGGCGATTGATGTGTTCCTGCGCGCCTCGGCCATAGTAGCCGCAAGGTATTCTGATGCCCGATTCCTTATAGCGGGCGAAGGCCCTGAGAGGGAGAACCTCGCCGCGCTCGTCCGGGAGTCAGGGATAGAGGACAGGGTTGTATTCCTCGGCAAGAGGGACGATATCTCCGCCATTCTTTCGATATCCTCCGTCGGAGTCTTGAGTTCAAGGTCTGAAGGGCTTTCAAACGCAATAATAGAGTATATGGCAATGGGGCTTCCAGTGGTATGCACGGATGTGGGCGGAAACCCGGAGCTTGTCGAGGACGGGAGGAACGGCTTTCTCGTCCCGGCCTCTGACCACGCGGCCATGGCCAAGGCCATTCTCAGGATTTTGGACTCCCCTGAACTTATGAAAAAGATGGGCAAAGAGTCATTCAAAAAGGCGCGCGATATGTTCGGACTTGACGGCTATATACGGCGCACTGAGGAGTATTATTTAAGGCTTGCAGGGCAGCGCGCGCGGGATATGAGGGCCGGGGCCTCGACCATCGGCCAGCCTGAGTTCATGTAGGGCTGATGGGACCGTTTAAGACAGCTTTCCGCCTGATTAGATGGAAGTGCCACATCTGGCTGGCCGATTATCTGAAGAGGCGGCTCTTCAACTCAAGGGCCGTATCCGGCAGCGAAGATGTTCATGTGATTGTGGCAATCGTTGACCACTTCGAGCCTTCGAGGATGGCGGGCGCCGAAGGCGTTAAAAAGGTGCGGCAGTGGTGCGACAGGTATGAAGAGATTGCGTCAAGGCATACTGATTCCGACGGTGTTTACCCCCAGCACACATGGTTTTACCGCTACGACTATCCTAACTTCGACTGCATAAACATACTCAGCGAATACGCCTTCAGGGGTTTGGGCGAAATAGAGTTTCACCTCCATCACGGAAACGACACCCCGGAGTCATTCACATCAAGGATACGGGAAGGGATTGAGTGGTTCGGGACGGCCGGCGCCAT
>CAYIRV010000191.1:0-3819 GCA_964365865.1 uncultured Thermodesulfobacteriota bacterium
TATAGGGGACTCGGTGCTTATAAGCGGCACGGCCTGCCTCTGCATGTTCGAGCCCATGAGCGCCCGGTTGGCGTCGTCGTTTTCAAGAAATGGTATGAGGGAGGTGGCGACGCTTACGAGCTGGTTCGGGGAGACATCCATGAGGGTTATCTCCTCGGGCCTCGCCATTATGAAATTGCCGTCCTTCCTTGCCGAAATGAACTCGCTTGTAAACCTCCCGTCCTTGTCAACAGCGGCGTTGGCCTGCGCTATCACATGATTCTGCTCATCGAGCGCCGAAAGATATATTATCCCGCTCGTAACCCTTCCGCCGGCCGCCTGCCTGTACGGGGTCTCGATGAAGCCGTACTCGTTCACCCGCGCGTAGGTGGAGAGGGACACTATGAGGCCTATGTTCGGGCCTTCAGGGGTTTCTATAGGGCATATCCGCCCGTAATGGGTGGCGTGCACATCCCTTACCTCGAAGCCGGCCCTCTCCCTCGTAAGCCCCCCGGGCCCGAGCGCCGAAAGCCTCCTCTTGTGCGTAATCTCGGAAAGGGGGTTCGTCTGGTCCATGAACTGGGACAATTGACTCGAGCCGAAAAATTCCTTTATTACGGCCGTAACCGGCTTGGGGTTTATGAGGTCATGCGGCATGAGGGTTTCGAGCTCCCCGAGGCTCATCCTCTCCTTGACCGCCCTTTCCATGCGGAGAAGCCCTATCCTGTACTGGTTTTCGAGCAGCTCCCCGACCGACCTCACTCTCCTGTTGCCGAGGTGGTCTATGTCGTCAACGCTCCCTATGCCGTTTTTAAGACCTATCAGATAGCGCACGACCCCGAGTATGTCTTCTTTCCTCAAGGTGGTCAGCTCAAGGTCGACCTCAAAGCCGAGTTTCCTGTTGAGTTTCAATCTCCCGACCTTTGAAAGGTCGTACCTTTCCGAGTTGAAAAACAGGTCGGCAAAAAAGCTGTTGGCCGTATCCACGGTGGGGATGTCGCCGGGCTTAAGCCTCTTGTATATCTCGATCCTCGAATTAAGGGTCATGTTCGTTACGGGATCGTCCGGGTTCTCTTTCCTGTACTCCACAATAGTCTTTGGCTCCTCATTGCCGACCTTGTCGTTTATGAGGGTTTCGCGGAAAAAAGGCCCCATGGCCTCTATGAGGATGAGTTTGAACTCGGTTATGTTCCTCCTCGATATATCATCGAGCTTCTCTCTCGTAAGGGTCTGGTTGCATTCGAGGATAACCTCGCCTGTGGATGCATCCACTATGTCCCTCGACGCTACGCGGCCTATTATCTCCTCTACCTCCACCGGGATGTATTTCACACCCGCGGCCACGAGCTTTTTTATGATAAGCCGCGTGAACTTCCTGTCCTTTTTTATGAGCACATCGCCGGAGTGCGGGTCCTTGATGTCGCGGCTCGCCTTCTGGCTGACGAGGTAGTCCGGCTCCACGCTCTTTGAAATCTTCTTGCCGTCTATGACTATGGTCTCGCTCGGATAGAAATAGTTGAGCATCTCCTCCACGGAGTAACCGAGCGCCTTAAGGAGTATCGTGGCGGGCATCTTGCGCCTCTTGTCTATGCGCACATAGAGCCAGTCCTTCTGGTCGGACTCGAAGTCCAGCCACGAGCCGTGATACGGAATCACCCGCGCCGTATACTGCACCTTGCCGGAGAAGCCCTTGGGCTTTTCAAACTCGAAGAACACGCCCGGGGAGCGGTGGAGCTGGCTGACGATTACCCTCTCTGTCCCGTTGATGACGAAGCTCCCGTTCTCCGTCATAAGCGGGATTTCGCCGAAGTAGACCTCCTGCTCCTTGATGTTCCGTATAGTCTGCGCCCCGGTGTCCAAGTCCTTGTCCCACATGATGAGCCTGACGAGGAGCTTTATGGGCGCGGCAAAGGTCATGCCCTTCTGGTGGCACTCCTCCACCGTATATTTGGGTTCGAGCAGATTGTATTTGACGAACTCCAGAGACGCGGTGCCGCTGAAATCTTTTAAAGGAAAGGCGCCCTTGAAAACCGCCTGAAGGCCCTCGTCCTTCCTCTCCTCTGGCTTTACATCGGTCTGGATGAACAGGACAAAGGACTTCTTCTGCACCTCTATCAGGTTAGGCATGCTTACGACGCGGCCTATCCTTGAATAATCCTTTCTCAGGAGTTCTCCGTTCGTGTTTATGGAAGATTTCATTTAACCCATACTCCTTGTCAAAAATATCTTTCCTCGCGGCAGGATCGCCCGCCGGCTGTTGACCGGCGGGCATATTCAACCCCTGAGCCGAAAAAAAACGGGTATCCGGCCTATTTAATCCTACTGGAGTTCCACCTGCGCGCCTGCCGATTCGACCTGCTTCTTTATCTTCTCAGCCTCTTCCTTTGAGACGCCCTCCTTAATGGTCTTCGGGGCGCCCTCTACCAAGTCCTTCGCCTCCTTGAGGCCGAGCGCCGTCACGGCGCGTACCTCCTTGATTACCTTTATCTTGTCGGCGCCTATGGCCTTAAGCACCACGGTGAACTCGGTCTTCTCCGCGGCCTGAGCCGCGGCCTGAGGCGCTCCAGCGGCAACGACCGCGGCAGGGGCCGAAGCCGACACGCCGAATCTGGATTCAAGCTCCTTTACAAGCTCCGCGAGATCCAGCACACTCATGCTCTCGATATATTTTATTACATCATCTCTCTTAATCTCGGACATCGTAAAAACCTCCTTGAGTTGTTAAGTTGTTAAAGGTTAAATCCCTTGCCTAATCCTTCCAAAAACAGCCCTACGCTGTCATGCCTTCTTTTCCTTGATGGCGTTGAGCGCGTAAATGAACTTCCTCGAAACGCCTCCGAGCACGAATACAAACCTTGTCGCAGGCAAGTTGAGCGTGCCTATGAGCCTGCCGAGGAGGACATCCCTTGACGGAAGCTCGCTCAGGGCCTTTATCTCTTTTAGGCTTATGAGCTTACTGCCGAGGAGCCCAGCTCTCAGCTTCAGGTTCGGCTGCTCGGATGCGAACCCCATAAGCTTCTTGGCCGCAAGCACAGCGTCCTTGTAGCTGAAGATTATCGCGGCAGACCCCTTCAGGTGCTCGGTAAGCGGCTCGGCCGCCGTGCCTTTAACCGCCCGTCTCGCAAGGGTGTTCCTTACGACCTTAAGCTCCACTGAGGCGTCCCTGAGGCTGCTCCGTATCTCGTTCATGCCCATGGCCTTCACGCCCTTGTACTCGGCTATAAAAGCCGCTTGAGCCCTGCCGAACTTAGCTTTTATGTCCTCTACCTGCTTTTCCTTTTCAGGTCTTTTTAACGCCAATTTTCTCCCCTCCTTTCTGTCCCTAATTGAGCCGGAGACAGACAGGACTAAGCTGAATGAACGGCAGCCACAGCCAAGCCCCTATCCCAGGCTTGCCCTCGCTTAGGTTCATCCTCTCAAGTCTCGGCAGGATTTTTATGCCGGCGGGCGGCCCCTGCTGTCTCTGACCAATATAAGGTTATTTTAAGGCTGCCTTTAAAAACAACCCCCCGGCGCATAAGCGCAGAGCGGCGTAAGAACCCTTACTGCTTAAACATGTTCCGTATCTCGACCGTATTGAGCTTTATAGAAGGCCCCATGGTCGTTGAAACGAACAGGCTCCTTAAGTATGTCCCCTTGCTCGAAGCCGGCTTTGCCTTGACAACCGCCTCGACGAGCGAGAGGAAGTTCTGCTTGAGCTTTTCAGTCCCGAAGGAAACCTTGCCCACGGGCACATGGATGTTGCCTGCCTTGTCAACCCTGTATTCGACCTTGCCGGCCTTGAGGTCGCTGACCGCCTTCTTAATGTCGAATGTCACGGTGCCGAGCTTGGGGTTGGGC
>CAYIRV010000192.1:0-3817 GCA_964365865.1 uncultured Thermodesulfobacteriota bacterium
CAATAATGTCAACATCGCAAGGCTCCATCTCGGCAGGCAGTCCGCGGGCGCGGAGGCGGTGTCTGTCTGGAGCATAGACACGCCGCTCTCAAAGGGGCTTATTGAAAAGATACTCAAGCTCCCTCATTTAATCTCGGCAAAGGTCGTCGAGCTTTAAGCCGCCTTTCTGCGGTCATTCTCCTTTAACGCAAGCACCCCTGCGTCTTACGCGCGGGCTTGAACGCCATGACAGAGCCGCCTTCAATATCGCTTCCGCAAGGGGTGAGGGACATACTCCCCGAGGAGGCGGACAAAATAAAGTCCGTCGAGCGCCGGCTCCTCGATGTCTTTGAAGGGCACGGTTTTTCGAGGGTCTTTACACCGCTCCTTGAATACCTTGATGTGCTCTCGCTCGGCATGGGCGAGGGGCTTAAGGAAAATGTCCTCAAGTTCGTTGACCCCTCGACAGGCCGCCTTGTGGCCATAAGGCCCGATATAACCCCGCAGGTCGCGCGGCTCGTGGCAACGCGGATGAGAAGGCATCCGCTGCCCCTCAAGATATGCTATAATGAAGGCGTTATACGGAACTACGGGCCCGGGGAGAACCGGGAGCGGGAAATCCTCCAGATAGGCGCGGAATACATCTCAAAAAAACAGTCCCATGAGGCCGACGGCCTGATGATTTGCATGGCCATAGAAGGGCTCCTCGCCGCGGGCCTCAAGGACTTCAAGCTCGACATCGGGGATGTGGGTTTTCTGAAATCCGTGTTCGACTCCCTTAATCTCCGGAAAAAGGAACTCGTGCCGGTCAAGGACGCTGTGGCGAGAAAGGATTCGTCAGGCCTCGATGCAACCATAGCCGGGCTCGGCAGGAAGATAAGCAGACAGCAGAAGAAAATCCTCCTCGAACTCACTTCATTCTACGGCGAAGACGAGGTCATTGACAGGGCGTACGGATTCGCGTCAGGCGCGGGCAAAGGCTCTCTCGACAATCTGAAGGCGGTCTGGAAAATCATCGCCAAAAAAGGCTATAAGGCCCATGTAACGATAGACTTGGGCGAAGTCCGGGGCTTTGATTACTATACGGGCATAATATTCGAGGGCTTCGCAAAAGGGTTCGGCAAACCGATCCTCTCCGGCGGGAGATACGACACGCTCCTTGAAAAATACGGGTACAAGGCCGCTGCGATAGGGTTCGCGTTCAATGTTGAAACCCTTGTTGACGCCCTTGAAAAACGCCGCTAACGCGGTTAAGGCAGGTTTATGGCTGACAATGTCGTGATAGTAGGCGCCCAGTGGGGCGACGAGGGCAAGGGCAAAATCGTTGACATCCTTACCGGCCAAGCGGACATCGTCGTCCGTTTTCAGGGCGGCAACAACGCTGGCCATACGGTAATCGTCAACAACGAAAAGTTCGTCTTTCACCTCCTGCCGTCCGGCATACTCCATCCGGGAAAGACCTGCGTCATAGGCGACGGGGTGGTGGTTGACCCAGAGGTGCTTCTGGGCGAGATAGAGCAGTTCAGGTCAAGGGGCCTTTACAGGCCCGAGGACCTCCTGATAAGCATGAACGCGCACCTTATAATGCCGTACCATAAGAAGCTCGATGTAGCGCGGGAAAGGCTGAGGGGAACTCTTAAGATAGGGACGACCGGCATGGGCATAGGCCCTGCCTATGAGGACAAGGTCTCGCGGTGCGGGATAAAGTGCGCGGACCTTTTGAGCGAGGCGGACTTCAGGACCAAGCTCAAGGCCAACCTGCAGGAGAAGAACCATTATATAACGAACATACTACATGAGGAAGGTTTCGAGCTTCAACAGATATACCACCGGTATATGGACATCGCATCGAATATATCCCGGCACATAACGGACACATCGAAGTTCTTGAGCGACTCCATAAAGAAGAAGAAAAAGATACTCTTCGAGGGCGCGCAGGGCACGCTTTTGGATGTTGACCACGGCACATACCCGTATGTAACATCAAGCAACACGGTGGCGGGCGAGGCCGCGACCGGCAGCGGCATAGGGCCTACGAGCATAGATTCGGTCATGGGGCTTACAAAGGCATACGCGACGCGCGTGGGCGAAGGGCCTTTCCCAACCGAGCTTCAGGGCGATGAGGCCGTAAGGCTAAGGGAGCAGGGCTGCGAGTACGGGGCCACGACAGGCAGGCCGAGGAGATGCGGCTGGTTCGACGCCGTTGCCCTCAGGTATTCGGCGCGGATAAACGGGCTTGACAGCCTGGCGCTGACAAAGCTCGATGTGCTCGACAGCCTCGACAGGATTCAGGTATGCACTGCCTACAAATATGACGGCAGGGTGATAGAGGATTTTCCGGCCCACGCCACGGTGCTTTCAAAGTGCGAGCCTGTTTACGAGACATTGAACGGCTGGAAGACGCCGACAAGCGGGATAAAGAGCTTTAAAAAGCTCCCGAAGAACGCACAGGCCTATATCAAGCGGATAGAGGAGCTTACAGCCGTGGAGGTTACTATAATATCCGTCGGCGCTGACAGGGAAGACACCATAATGCTTAAAAACCCTTTTCTGTAAATAATTCCGACAGACAAGACCCGGTCGCATAAAATAAAAAACCCCGCGTCTAAAGCGGGGTTTTTGTTTTGAGGCTGTTGAAAAGGTCTGTTATATCCTAATCCCGACCATTGCCTCGAGCCTCTTTATCCTCTCCTCCATGGGCGGGTGGGTGCTGAAGAGCTTAAACATGCTTGACCCGCTGAACGGGCTTACTATGAACATATGGCTCGTTGCCTGGTTGAGCCTCTGCATCGGTATCCTCTTGTTGAAGTATTCGAGTTTTCTCAGGGCGTTGGCAAGATATAAGGGGTTTCCGGCAATCTCTGCGCCGCCCGCGTCAGCGACATATTCCCTTGAGCGCGATATTGCGAGCTGTATAATCATGGCCGCAATGGGCGCGACCACGGCCATTACGATTAGCGCCAAGGGGTTTCCGCCCCTGTTATCATCCCTGCTCGAGCTTGCGAACGAGAACCAGTAGGCCATGTGGGAAAGATAGCTGATTGCCCCTGCTATCGTTGCCGCGATTGTCGCAATGAGTATGTCCCTGTTCCTTATGTGGCTGAGCTCGTGGCCGATTACGCCGGAGAGTTCCTCTTTTGTAAGCAGCTTCATTATGCCCGTGGTCACGGCCACGGCCGCGTGGTTCGGGTTTCTGCCAGTGGCAAAGGCGTTAGGCGCGTCGTTTTCCATCGTATAGACCTTTGGCATGGGCATGCCCGCCTTCATGGTGAGGTCCCGGACGATGCCGTAGAGCGCGGGCGCTTCGGCCTCCTCGACCTTCTTCGCGCCATACATCCTGAGCACGATTTTGTCGCTGAACCAGAAGGAGATGAAGTTAATGAACCCGGCGAACACGAGTGCGGTTACGGCGCCTTGACGGCCTCCGAGCGCGTCCCCGAAAAATACCAATAGCGCGGTCAAAACCGCGAGCAACATTGCTGTCTTAAAGTAATTCATCCTGAGAAAACGCCTCCCTCAGGCCAAAGGGCCTGATTTTAAATGCCAGTGTGTAAGTATATCATAATATAAGACAGAGGGAGGGCGGATGTCAAGGATGGGCGGATGCGGTATTTTTAATTTGAGAATTTCATCTGACTACAGGAGGTTATAAGGTCTATCATTCTGTCTGAGATGATAGAGACCCTTCATATGTCGGTCCGAGCCTTCCTTTTAGGTAAACTTCCAGTAATCCAAGTACATCTCGTCGTGAACCGTCTATAAAGAAATTGTCCCTGTCGGTATTTTCACGAATCCAAACGCCGATGTCCTCAGGCAATATAGAAATTCCAATATAGGA
>CAYIRV010000193.1:0-3814 GCA_964365865.1 uncultured Thermodesulfobacteriota bacterium
GGCCGGGAAGGCCGAGAGAGTAGGATGAACCGCAAGTCAGGAGACCTGCCCTGTTACGGAATATTGCCTCACAGTTCTTCGTCCGACGAGAAGGTGAGGGTTTTTAAGGCCGGTTTTTGCCTTAAGACCTCCCTTCTATTTTCCTGAAGGGGGGTTTTTTATTGTGCTTACGGCAACAGCCGGGAAAAACAAGACAGGACTCCTTATCCTCGGGCACGGCAGCAAGCTCAGTGAGGCCAATGACACACTCCGGAGGGTCGCCGGCTCCATTAAGGAAAGGGCATCAACATATTCGAGCGTTGTGCCGGCGTTTTTGCAGATGGAAAGGCCGGACTTCGGCACAGCGGTTGACGCCCTGGCCTCGGACGGCATCGAGGATATAGTGGTCATGCCGTATTTCCTGTATCCGGGCGCGCATGTGACAAAGGACCTGCCTGCGGAAATCGAGTCGGCCAAGGCAAGACATCCGCAGCTCAGGTTTGCCGTAACGGGCAATATCGGCTATCACGAAAAGCTAATCGAGATAGTGCTTGAGAGGATAGGTCAGGCATTGCCTCCTCCCCCTTTCGTAAAGGGGGATACAGGGGGATTTGGGCGCGCTTCGATACCGGCATTCTCCCAGCACCCGCCCCAGCACCCGATTGAAAAGGAGAGTTTCAGAATCATATCCGAAGAGCTCGGGGCCGCGGGGTTCAATGAGGCCGAGCTTCCGGTAGTAAAAAGGGTCATACACTCTACAGCGGATTTTGAATACAAGGACATAATAAGATTCAGCCCCAAAGCGCTTGCATCAGGCATGGGGGCGCTCAGGGCCGGAAGGCCGGTAATCACCGATGTCAGGATGGTTGAGGCCGGCATCTCAAAGGACAGGCTCGGGCCATTAGGCGGAAGGGTTTACTGTTTTTCGTCTGATGCTGATGTGATTGAAAGGGCAATGTCCACAGGCGCCACAAGGGCGGCTATTTCCATGGAAAAGGCTGCCCCATACATCCAAGGCGCGGTTGTCGCCATAGGCAACGCCCCGACCGCCCTTAACGCGCTCTTAAGGCTTTACAGGGAAAAAAACATCCGGCCTGCGCTCGTTGTGGGCGTGCCTGTCGGGTTTGTGGGCGCGGAGGAGTCCAAGGAAGGGCTTATGCGCTCAGGCCTTGAATACATAACCACGGCAGGAAGAAAGGGCGGCTCAACGGTTGCCGTGGCCATAGTGAACGCCCTGCTCATCGAGGCCCTTAAAGATGAAGCCGCCCTGCGTGATGCGTAAAAAGCAGTTGCGTATAACGCTTCGCGCATCACGGTATTAAGCCTTGCTTATATGCACATACCGGACGGGTACTTAAGCCCAAAGACTTGCATAGCGTTTTTCGCGGCCATGGCCCCGCTCTGGTATCTCGCGTCATCGAGGGCAGGGGGGGCGCTTAGGGCAAGGCAGATGCCGCTATTGGCGCTCGCCGGCTCGTTCACATTCGTTATAATGATGTTCAACTTTCCGATACCAGGGGGCTCAAGCGGCCATATCATCGGGAGCACTACGGTTGCGTTGCTCCTCGGGCCTTGGGCCGCGGTCGCGGTAGTGAGCCTGACCGTGGCCCTTCAGGCCTTCCTCTTCGGCGACGGCGGCATATTAGCCCTGGGCGCGAATGCCTTTAACATGGCGGTTATCATGAGCTTTGCCGGGTATTACTCATACAGGCTTTTCTCTTTTGGAAACCCCGGTCATGCGCGCAGGTTCTTGGCCCCGGCCATCGGAGGGTATGTGTCCGTAGCTATAGCGGCGCTCGCTGTTGCGCTTGAACTCGGCATTCAGCCCCTTATCGCTCATGACCCGGCAGGCATGCCCTTGTATGCGCCGTATCCATTGTCAATGACCATGCCTGCCATGCTCCTCCCGCACCTTCTGTTCATAGGCCCTATAGAGGCCATAGGCACAGGGCTTGTGGTCTCTCATCTCGCGGGCGCGGGACAAGGGCTTTTGTATAAGCCTTCGGCCAGCGGGCTTAAGCCCATTTGGCTTATAGTCATAGCGCTCATCATCCTTACGCCTATCGGCCTTCTGACAACAGGCTCGCCGTGGGGCGAATGGGGAAAAGAGGAGTTCGTCTCCCTTATAGGTTTTGTGCCGCGGGGCATGGACAGGCTCCAAGGCTTATGGAAGGGTTTTTTCACCGGTTACTCGCTTCCCGGCATCGGGAACACGGGCGCGGGCCCGGTCGGATATGTAATTTCAGCGGCGCTCGGCAGCGCCTCTATAGTAGGCTTAATCTACCTATTGGGAAGGCTATGGCGGAGATGACAGGCATACCGGATTGGTTCAAGGAGGCGAACCACGGCCCGTGCTCAAAGGGCATGGGCCGGTTCAAGCCCGGCTTCATTGAAAAGAGCCTAAAAAACATCGCCTCTTTCATGAAGGGGCTGATGGACTCTGAGGAGAGCGCCAACGCAGAGGGGGTGGTCCAGCGCCTTGAGCCAACAAGCCGCATGGCAGGCGTTTTAGCCGTTATGTTCGGGGCCTCGTTTGCAACGAGCGGCGCCTTCCTTGTTTTCATAGCCGCTTTCGCGCTCGTGTTGTCCGGGTTTTCGAATGTCCGGTTTTCCGGCCTTTTTAAAAGAACGCTCCCTGCCGTTGTCTTCACCTCTATAATAGCCTTGCCTATATTCTTTTCATACGGAAAGGCGGAGAACGCGCTCTTGGGCTTCAATGTTGCAGGGTTTGACATATCGGTTACATCCACAGCCGTCAAGACAGGCATTTTTTTCATATCGCGGGTCTTTGTCATGGCCCTCTTGGCCGCGTTCCTGTTCCTTACCACAAGGCAGAGCGATTTTTTTACCGGGCTAAAGCGTCTTAAGGTTCCCGCGCTTTTTGTTACGGCCATGTTCCTGACCTTCAGGCATATATTCATACTTATCAAGGCAGCCGAGGATATGATGCTCGCCCGGCGTTCGAGGGCGATAAGCAGGGCCCGGCCCAAGGACTTACAAGGCTGGTTCGCTTCGAGGGTGATGCTTCTTTTAAAGAAGTCCCTCGTTACCGCCGAAGAGGTCTCTATGGCAATGACGGCCCGCGCCTTTTCCGGCAAGGTAAAGCCATTCGGCTTCAAAAGGCTCGTAGGAAGGGATTACATGTGGCTCGGAGCTTCTTTTTTTATCCTCTTCCTTTCCTTGGGCCTATAGGCTTTAGGGCGTTACATGGACCATGATGTATTCAGGCTTGATGCCGCGGGCTATGCGTATAACAAGAGCATCGCGCTCAGGGAGATAAATCTGTCCATAAGGGCAGGGGAAAGCCTTGCCATCGTAGGCGCGAACGGCAGCGGCAAGTCAACGCTTCTTAAGATGCTCGACGGTCTGGTCTTTCCGACATCAGGCTCCATTAAATTCATGGGCGCGGCGATGACAGAGGATTCGATGGCAGCGGACTCTCTCAGGTGTTTCAGGGAAAGGGTGGGCTTCGTGTTCGCTGAACCTGATGTGCAGCTCTTCTGCCCCACGGTGTACGATGAGGTGGCCTTCGGCCCGCTCCAGCTCGATTTGCCTGAGAAAGAGGTCAGGGCCCGGGTTGACGACCTTCTCGGCATGCTCGGCATTACGCACCTGTCGGACAGGGGGCCTTATTCGCTCTCAAGCGGCGAGAAGAAAAAGGTCGCCATAGCCGCCGTGCTCGCGTTAAACCCGGATGTGCTCCTTTTGGATGAGCCGACAAACGCCCTTGACCCGAGGACTCAGGTGTGGCTCTTTGAGCTTATCGCCAAGTTCAAGGCCCTAAAAAAGACCTTTGTCATTGCCCCGCACGACTTGAGCATCGCGGCGGACTTTG
>CAYIRV010000194.1:0-3806 GCA_964365865.1 uncultured Thermodesulfobacteriota bacterium
TTTCTGACCCTCGCCTACAGCGCATCCGACAGTCTCATGGCCGGCGGTTCATACTATGCCGGTGAAGCCGGCGAAGGGGCCGGCGGCGCACAGACCGCGCCGAACGAAAGAAAGGCAAGGGTCAGCCTCTGGGAGATACACGCGGATGTCAAGTTCAAAGGCTCGGATATAAGGGCGCTCTATACAAGCGGGAAACTCGTGGGCAACTCATATTTTGAGGCATCTGTTCCCGGGGGTGTGGGCAATGGCGCAAAGGGATGGTACATAGAGGCGGCTCATGACATCATGCCATATATCGGGCGCAACACAGAGGCAACGCTGTCCCCTTTTGTAAGGCATGAGAAGTATGATACACATGATAAGGTAATTTCAGGCAGCAGGGATGAATCCCAGAAGAGGACGGTTACAACAGTCGGGCTCGGTTTTAAACCCGAACCGAATGTGGTTCTAAAGGCAGACTACCAGTGGAGGGATTCCGGCTCTGATATGCCTGAAGGCAAGGGCATAGGGCTGGATGAAAACAAGATAGACCAGTTCAATCTCGGCATAGGGTTCATATTCTGATACACGAACTCCGTTACCATAAGACAGGCGGATGGATGTGATAAAATATCTCTCCACATACTCAACCATTAAGAAGGGGATTTTATTCGCATCCGTCCTGCTTATTTTGGGGCTATCGGGGTATACACTGTCCCATGCAAAGGTGTATATCAAGGCAGACGAGGCATTAAAAAAGGCCTTTCCAGAGGCCGCGAACATTGAGAGGAAGACGTTTTTTCTTACTGACGACGAGATAAAAAGGATAGAGGAGGCTTCCGGGGCAAAGATGGAATCGAAGCTGTTTATCTATTATACGGCCGTGGGAAAGTCCGGCATTGCCGGCTACGCGGTGATAGGCAGCCGGATAATAAGAACAAAGCCGGCTGTCTACATGATAAAGATAAGGCCGGATTTAGAGATAGACGATGTTGTGATACTCGCCTTTTCCGAGCCTGAGGAGTATCTGCCTTCACGGAGATGGCTTGACCAATTCATCGGCAAAAAACTCGGCGGCCGTCTCTGGATAAACAGGGATATACACGCCATATCAGGCGCCACGCTTACTTCATATGCTATTACAAGGGAGGCAAGAAAGGCGCTCGCTGTATTTGAAATTAAGATGAACGGAGGAGTAAAATGAAATTTCTATCTAACGGCGACCTTTCAAACCAGGGACTTCTTAAACTGATACTCCTGCTCACGCTTCTTTTTCTAACTTTTTTGCATCTGACAAATACGCTTATATACATAGAGAAGGCCGGACTGAGCTACACATCTGTTGTAGAGTATTACTTAGGTTCAGAGGGCGAGTTTAAAAATCCGGTTTCATACAGGGGACTGCTGGAGGGGACGCATTTCCATCTATTCAGCATGGCGATGGTGCTGCTCATGTTAAATCACCTTGCTGCGTTTACGGGTTTTCCTCACAGGATGAAGCTTCTGCTCATTATACTCTCGTTTGGCTCCGGGTTCATGGATATTGCATCGGGATGGCTTATAAGATTTTCCTCCCCGGTCTTCGCATACATGAAGATTTTCGCATTTATAGTATTTCAGCTTTCGTTCCTCGTTCTCCTGATTTTATCGTTTTTCTCGCTGCGGGTATACGACAAAAAATAGCCGGAACCGCGCGGTTTCAAAAACCCCTAATTTCACATTGCCGAACAAAGCAGGTTAAACCCTTGACCGCCTTGAGCCCGTATGGTAATTTTACCCGCATGAAGGTTTTGATTACAGGCGGCGCAGGGTTCATAGGCTCCACCCTCGCTGATGCGCTCGTAAAACGGGGCGTTCAGGCCGTTGTCATTGACGACTTCAATGATTTTTACGCTCCAAGCCTCAAGAGGGAGAATATCGCCCAACTTTCAAAAAACCCTTTGTTCAGGCTCTATGAGGCTGACATCAGGGACAGGGAAAAGGTCTTTGAGATTTTCAGGCTCGCAAAACCAAACGCAGTGTGCCACCTCGCGGCAAGGGCAGGGGTAAGGCCCTCGATAGAAAACCCGTTCTTATACGAGGATGTCAACTGCATGGGCACGCTGAACCTCCTCGACGGGGCAAAGGAGTTCGGGGTCAAGAACTTCGTGTTCGCGTCCTCCTCGTCTGTCTACGGCATAAACAGCAAGGTCCCTTTTTCAGAGGACGACCCCATAACCTGCCCCATATCCCCTTACGCGACAACGAAGAGGGCAGGGGAACTAATGTGTTTCACATATTCGCACCTCTACGCGCTCCATGCGACATGCCTCAGGTTCTTTACTGTTTATGGAGAGCGGGGCAGGCCGGACATGGCTGTCGCCAAATTCACCCGTGCGATCTATGACAACAGGGAGCTCCAGATATTCGGCGACGGGAGCGCTCAAAGGGATTTTACCTATATCGGCGATATAGTAAACGGCCTCATAAACTCCATAGACAACCCTTTCAGGTACGAGATAATAAATCTGGGCGGCGCGAATACCGTTACGGTAAAAAGGCTGGTTGAGCTCATAGAGGAGAGGCTCAAAAAGAAGGCGAAGATAAAATACCTTTTGCCCGCGCCAGGGGATGTGCCCATGACATACGCGGATGTGGGAAAGGCCAAACGGCTCATCGGCTTCGAGCCTAAGGTCGCCATAGAAGAGGGCGTCGGGAGGTATGTGAATTGGTTCCTCGAAAGGGAGAAAAGACATTGAAGAAGTCATTCATAAAAAACATAAGGGAAAAAGACCAGATACAGGACACTTTTCTCGTATCAAAGAAAGACGCAGGCATGAGCAGGACAGGGAAGCTCTATCTTAATGTCAGGCTCATGGACTCGACAGGCGAGATAGAGGCCCGTGTCTGGGACGACGCGGACGCCTTGTCAAAGGCCTTTGACAAGGACGACATCGTGTTCGTGAAGGGATACGCGGTCGCGTATCAGGGCGGTATTCAGCTCAACATAAACGATGCGTCCCGCGTGCCTGACGGCGATGTGTCTGTCAGGGACTACCTCCCTTCGTCAAAGAGAGAGCCGGAGGAGATGTTCGCAGAGCTTGAGGGAATAATATCAGGCATGAAGAACCCGCACCTCAAGGGGCTTCTTAAGGCGATATTCGAGGATTCTGATGTGAGAACGCGCTTCATGACCGCGCCCGCGGCCAAGGGCATGCACCACCCGTATCTCGGCGGCCTTATAGAGCATGTCCTCTCCATATGCGGGCTTGCGGACAGGGTCGCCGGCCATTACGGGCAGACGATTGACAAAGACCTTCTCACAACAGGCGCAATCCTTCACGACATAGGCAAGATTTACGAGCTTTCATACAAGCGGGCCTTTGATTACACTGACGAGGGCAGGCTCGTGGGCCACATAACCATCGGGGTGGAGCTTGTAAACGACAGGATAAAAGGGCTTAAGGGATTTCCAAAGGAGCTTGGGGTTCTCCTCAAGCACATGCTCCTCAGCCACCACGGGCATCTCGAATTCGGCTCTCCAAAGAGGCCCAAGACCATCGAGGCCATTGTGCTCTATTACCTTGACGACCTTGACGCAAAGGTTGCGGCCATGAAGTCCCTGACCGAGGATCAAAGGGACGCAGGCTCGAACTGGACGCCGTACCAGAGGCTGTTCGAGAGGCCGATGTTCAGGGGAAAGGTTCCAATCTACGAAGAGGAGAAAAAAGAAGAGCCCGGGACTAAGAAAGAAAGCCTGCCGCTTTTCGGCAAGGAGTGACCAATTAATGCGCCCTTCCATATCCTCCCCCTATAATCGACCCTTTTCCTCTTATCCCTCCCCCCTT
>CAYIRV010000195.1:0-3805 GCA_964365865.1 uncultured Thermodesulfobacteriota bacterium
TTATCGTGCTCGCGCCCTCGAAACCCGTGTCCGGCAACATCTCTTACCTCGCCGGCCCTGGGGTCAGGGGCTGGAGGCCGGAGATGCATGGCATTGCGTCCGTGTCATTCAGCGAGGAGGACATCGGCCTCGAAAACGCGACTGACGACTGGCCGTTCCTCTACATTGACGCCAAGAAGATACCGCGCGAATACTGGTCAATGCTCCTTGCAATCCCGCTCATATCAATCGTCATGATAAAGGGCATAGGCAGGGCATCGGCAGGATTCAGCCCCAAGTACTTTCTCCTCGGTTTCGGCTTCATGCTCCTTGAGACTAAATCCATAACATCGTTCGCGCTCCTTTTCGGTTCAACGGTTACAGTGGTGTCCGTGGTAATAGCATCGCTCCTCTCCGCAATACTTGCCGCAAACTATATCACGGCCAGATTTTCGCTCCGTGGGCTAAATGCCCCGTATGTGCTCATATTTTTGAGCCTCGTTGGATTGTACTTCGTGCCGCTCGGTTGGTTCACCGGCTTGGATTGGGCCGCGAAACTCGCGGCGTCAATGCTCCTCATATCCGCTCCGCTGTTCTTTGCCGCCATTGTATTTGCAATCTCCTTTTCAAAGAGCGTCCGGATGGATATTGACTTCGGCTCGAATATATTCGGCGCTGTCGTTGGAGGCTTAGGCGAATACATATCCATGTCAACCGGTTTTCAGGGCCTGTACATCCTGAGCCTCGCCGCATATATCGCGGCGTTCGCTATTGACATGAAAAACAGGGAAAGGGTTTAGCGGGGTTTTTTTAAACAGATGCCTTTTAAGCAGTTAGACTGGAAAAATATCGTTGCCGTCCCGGCCTTCCTGCTCGTCTTTATTGCCCTCTCGGCCTCGATTGCGGCGAAAAAGAACAATACTTGGGACGAGCCAGCGCATATCCTCGCGGGCTACGCCTACCTTAAGCACGGGAGCGATTATATCGCGCCGAGAAACCACCCTGTTGCCGGAAGGGGCATACTATCCGTTCCTCTCCTGTTCCTCGACCTTGACTTTGACAGGACGGTATCGCCGGAGGATGTCCTCGGCTCTGATTTTCATCCTTATGCCGTGAAATTCCTGAACGAAAATAAAACAGGCGCGGACACAATCCTCTTCCTCTCAAGGCTTATGAATATCCTCCTCGGGGCGCTCCTCGGCGTATATGTATTCGTATGGGCGCAAAAGCTCTGGGGGGACTGGGGCGCCTATCTCTCGCTCTTTCTGTTCGTTCTAAGCCCTGATGTGCTGGCCCACTCATCTCTCGCCACGACAGACATGCCGGTAACGGCCTTTTTTTTTATAGCGTCTTATTACCTCTACAGGCTCGCGTCCGTGGGCCCGGATTGGAAAAGGACTCTGCTAACCGCTTTTTTCGTTGCGCTCGCGCTGACAAGCAAATATACCGCCGTCCTTCTTATCCCTGTCATTGCCGCAAGCCTTGCGGTCAGCCTATGGAAGGCCCCTCGCGCAAAGACGGTATTTTATTTTCTTCTCCTTTCGGCAGCGGCATATTTCTTCATATGGGCGCTCTACGGCTTCAAGTACCGCGCTCCCGACCCTTCATATGTCCCGCTTCCGTGGGAAAGGTTTTCCGGTTCCGTCCTATGGCCATATATGGACATTCTCCGCAAAACAAGGTTTCTCCCTGAATCCTACCTCTACGGGCTGCTCGGCACCATATCAGGAGCAGGCGGAGGAAGGACGGCCTTTCTCATGGGTGGTTATTCAAATACAGGCTGGTGGTATTATTTTATAGCCGCATATCTCGTGAAAACCCCGGTTCCGGCAGTCCTTCTTTTCATAGCAGCAACGCTGTATTCCCTGAAGGATGCGGTGTGGAGGAAAAAGGCCGTGATTATGCTCGCTCCCGCGGCCCTCATATTCGCAGCAGCCTCGTTCCAGAATGTCAACATAGGCGTCCGCCATGTGCTGCCTGCCTATCCTTTTATGTTCGCGTTGATTGGTTTTGTCCCGCGCATAAGGACATCGAGCATGAAGGCCGCCAAGGCCGTGTTTTACGGCTCTATCGTGTGGTATGCGTATTCGGCCGCCGCGGTATTCCCGCACCAGCTTGCGTATTTCAACGAGTTCGCGGGCGGGCCTCGAAAAGGATACAAGTGGCTCGTTGATTCAAACCTCGACTGGGGGCAGGATTTAAAGGGGCTTAAGGGGTATATGGAGAGGAATGGAATCAAGACCATAAAGCTGGCCTATTTCGGCTTGTCCGACCCTGCGTACTTCGGCATTGACTACGAATACATGCCGAGCTACATTATCCTGAACCCTAAGAATGTCAAGGATGTTGTCGAGCTTAAGGGATGGTTTGCCGTCAGCGCCACCATGCTTCAGGGCGTGTATCTGCCTGACAGGGACCTTTACCGGGTTTTCAGAGAGGCGCGGCCTGTTGATAATATAGGCTGGTCCATCTACATATATAAGTTTGACTGAGGGCTTGACCTTTCTCAGTTTGGTAATATAATGAAGATACCGCATATCACCTAAAAATACGGCGCAAAAGGAGTCAGGCATGGTCTTTTTCATACTCGTAGGCGCGCTATCCCTTATTATGGGCCTTCTTTTCATACTCGCGCCAGACCTTCTCAGGTCTATAAACGAAAAGACCGCTCGGCTCATATCAAGCATAGACAGCACTGTTTTCGCCTACCGCGCCGGCCTGGGAATAGTCTTCATCGTAGCCAGCATACTCTTCTTTTTCGTTGCCTACTACATCAAGTCAAAGGGTTAGCTCTTGAGCCCCACTCAGACGCCGAGGGCCGGGTTCAGCCTTATTGAGCTTCTGATGGTCATAGTCATAGCGGCCATTATGGCCGCGGTGGCCGCGCCGCTGCTTTTCAGAGGCGGCTCTGTCCTTACCGCGGGCGCCATGGCCAAGAAGGTCAAGGACGACATGCGCTACGCTCAGGGCCTCGCGCTCCTGAGGTCAAACCTCGACACACCGAGCGCCACAAACCCCAAGTTCGCTTACAGGATACGGTTCAATGTCGCTGACGCTAACTGCAACTACACGAACCAGTACGCCATAGTGAACGACGCCGACAACAACGCAACATGGGGTGAAAACCCCAATGGCGCCGGCCTTATCGAAAGCGCGAGGAACCCGGCAAACGGCGACAGATGGTTCTGCGTGCAGATGGACAGCGGAGATTACGCGGGATTCGTCATAAGCGCCGACTTCGGCGGCTCAATACCGGGCATACTCGAATTCGACAACATGGGAATCCCGTACGACAGCGACGGGAACAAGTTGACTGTTTCAAAGACCGTTCAGGTAACAAAGGGCGCTGAAACAGTAACCATTACTGTTACCCCTAATACAGGCAGAGTCAGCATACAATAGCTATGGACAGGGAATTCCGCTTAATGAACCGACAGGCCGTTTCCAAAGGCTTTACCCTCATAGAGGTCCTCATGGTCATAGTAATCGTGGGGATTATCGGCTCCGGCATCCTCATGTTTTTTGCGGGCACAGGCTCAAGCTCCAGTCCGGCGCTCATAACTCAGGGCGCAATCATTGCTCAAGAAAAGCTCGAGCGCATAATAGCGGATAAGAAGGCCGGAAACTTCAACTCCATAGTCAGCGAGGCGGCCGCGGTCATGTCTGCCCCGTTCGACAGGTTTACGAGGGAGACCGAGGTCTTCTGCGTTCAGGAGGCTGATTTGAATACCTCAAGCGGCACAATGCCTAATTGCTCTGACTCTGACATACTTGCCAAAAGGGTCAAGGTAATCGTCTCATGGCCCGGAGGCTCAACAGAGCTTGT
>CAYIRV010000196.1:0-3796 GCA_964365865.1 uncultured Thermodesulfobacteriota bacterium
ACTTTCGTCTTCCGCGCTCTTCAGCGCGGTTTCAGCGTCCGGGGACGCGGGCGGGGTTGTGGGGGCGTTTCTGAGCGTGCGTTTCGCCAAGTATCTGGGCGCGACCGGCTCGATTATAATCCTTTCGGCTGTTGTCATTATCACGCTCCTTGTTGCGACCGGCCTGTCCCTTGTTCAGGCGGGCGTCGGCATGTATCCGCCTGTCGCGGCGTTTTTCAAATGGATGATTTCAAAGGCAGGCGGAAAAGGGGAAGAGGCCGGAGAGGTGGAAGAAGAAGAGGAAATGCCTGAGCAGACGGATGAGCCGACAGGCGCGCCTGTCGCGGAAACGGCCCCTCGAACGGCCCCGGCCATAATAACCCAGCCTCAGCCCAGAGAGAGGCCAAAGGCCCAGCGCGAGGAAGAGGAACGGATTGAGATACGGGCGCCGAAGGGCGCGTTCACTTTGCCTTCGCCGGCGCTTCTTGACCCGCTTCCTGAAAAGGATGCTTCGGTTGACAGCGCCGCGCTCCTTGAAAAATCCAAGACCCTCGAAAAAAAGCTCATGGACTTCGGCGTTGAGGGCCGGGTTGTCGAGGTCAGGCCAGGGCCTGTTGTTACCATGTATGAATTCGAGCCTGCGTCCGGCATAAAGGTCAACAGGATTGTTGTCCTTGCCGACGACCTCGCGCTCGCCATGAAGGCCACTTCAATCAGGATAGTCGCGCCCATTCCCGGAAAGTCGGTCGTTGGAATAGAGGTGCCCAATCAGAACAGGGAGATGATAAGGTTCAGGGAGGTGCTTGAAAGCCCGGCCTTCTCGAAATCGCGCTCCCGCCTTTCGCTCGCGCTCGGGAAGGACATATCAGGAAGCCCGTTCGTCGTTGACCTCGTGAAGATGCCGCACATGCTTGTTGCAGGCGCCACGGGCGCGGGCAAGAGCGTGTCGGTAAACGGCATGATTTTGAGCATACTTTTCAAGTCAACGCCTGAGGATGTGAGGTTTCTGATGGTTGACCCCAAGATGCTCGAGCTCTCGGCATACGAGGGCATACCGCACCTTATAACCCCTGTGATTACAGACCCCAAGAAGGCGGCGTCCGCGCTCAGGGGCATTGTATCCGAGATGGGAAGGCGCTACAAGCTCATGGCAATGAAGGGTTCGAAAAACATTGAAATGTATAACCACAAGCTTGAAGAAGAGGGGGATGAAGAATCCATCGAGCACAAGCGGCTCCCTTACATAGTCGTGATAATTGACGAGCTTGCGGATTTGATGATGACATCAGGGAAAGATGTGGAGGAGTGCCTGGTGCGCCTGTCCCAGATGGCGCGGGCGTCCGGCATACACCTGCTTGTGGCCACACAGAGGCCATCTGTTGATGTTGTAACAGGTCTTATAAAGACCAACTTCCCGGCGCGCGTGGCGTTTCAACTTCCGTCAAAGACCGATTCGAGGACAATATTGGACGCGGCAGGCGCTGAGACGCTCCTCGGCTCAGGCGACATGCTCTTTCTCGTGCCCGGCACATCGAAGCTCCAGAGGATACACGGCGGGTATGTGTCAGAGGGCGAGATAAAGCGGGTAACCGACTTCTGGAAGAATCAGGCAGGCCCGGCTTATGAGAGCGTGATTATCGAGGAGGACAAGGATGGCGATTCAGGAGAGGAAGACCTTGGCGAGGAGTTTTTGAAGAGGTATGACGAGGCGGTGGAGCTTGCCTCCCAGTTGGAGATGATATCAACATCGTATCTCCAGAGGAGGTTCAGGATAGGCTATAACACCGCGGCCCGGATAATAGAGAAAATGGAAAAGGACGGCATTGTGGGCCCTGCTCAAGGGAGCAGGCCGCGAGAGGTATTTAAGAGGAGATAGGCCGTTATCTGGTATCGGTGAATTGATAACTGAATTTGCCCCTCTCCCCTTGCGGGAGAGGGTAGGGGTGAGGGGGTAATGCTCCCTTCCATATCTTCCCCCTTTATAAAAGGGGGACAGAGGGGGATTTAAATGCTCTTCCGTAAGTGTTTATTTTTCTCAGCCTGTATCCTATGCGCTAATTTTCTTCTTGCCGCGCATTCAATAGCGGCAACGCTCGAAGAGGTTATTTCGGGCCTTGAAAAAAGGCTTTCAGAAACGGCCTCTATCTCCGCCGAATTCGCGCAGGAGGCCGTGTCCTCGGGCATTGGGAATAAAGTCCTGTCACAGGGCGTTGTTTACATCAAAAAGCCCGGCAGGATGAAGTGGGTGTATGCAGAGCCGCACAAGGACATACTCGCAAGCGACGGCAAGCTCGTCTGGTTTTATCAGGAAGACCTTAATCAGGTCATGGAGATGCCCGCCTCCCGCATGTCGTCCGCTGGCAGGGATTTTCTCTTAGGCTCAGGGAGCATAAGAAAGGACTTTTCGATTAAGCTCGCGGGAGAGGACGAAAAGGCTTGGAGCCTCGAACTTTTACCTAAAGAAGCTGACACCGGCCTTAAGAGGCTTTTTGTAAAGGCGGGCAAAGCTGACTTCATGATAACATCAATAGCAATCGAAGACACGCTCGGCAACAGGACTGCTGTGGAATACAGGAACATAAAGGTAAACCCTGCCATCAAAGATTCGTTTTTCGACTTCAAGCCGCCGAAGGGCGCGAAGGTGGTGAAGTGAAGGGTCAATTTTTTTAAAAAACTTGAACGGAGGATACCCATATGCCGTCATTCGATATCGTATCAAAGGTTGACATGCAGGAGGTTGACAACGCCGTAAATCAGGCCATTAAGGAGATGCAGCAGAGGTATGATTTCAAGGATTCGGCGAGCCGGATAATCTGGGAAAAGAAGCCTGAGTTCACCATCGTAGGCGACAGCGACGGCAAGCTGAAGACCGTTCAGGACATGCTTGAGACCAAGCTCGTGAAAAGAGGCGTGTCGCTCAAATCCCTCGAATACGGCAAGGTCGAGGACGCGTCAGGCTCGCTCAAGAGGCAGACCGTAAAACTCGAGCAGGGCATACCGGCTGAAAAGGCAAAGGAGATTACGCGGCTTATAAAGGACGCGAAGCTCAAGGTCCAGACCCAGATACAGGACGAGCAAATCAGGGTAACGGGCAAGAAGCTTGACGACCTTCAGGAGGCCATAGCGCTGTTGAAGGCAAAGATTACCGACATAAGCCTCCAGTTCGTGAACATGAGGCCGTGAGGGGAGCGTTCTTTGCAGTTCATTTGTTTTAGAAAGGCCGCTGGTTTTGTTTAAGTGCCTAACCTCTATCTCAAGATTACGGCTTGCGGGCCGTTTGAATATAAGGACATTGCCGCGTTCCTTCTCATACAGGCCGGGAGCTTGGGCGTTGTGGAGGACGCGCCTGTTGCCTTGAAAGGGGCTGTGCTTGGGGTTTCACCTGATGATGCCCTGACTGAGAAACCCCCTAAGTCCGCAACGTTGACAGCCTATCTAAAGAAGACTTCTTCCGGCGTTTTCGCGTCTCTCAAAAAAGAACTTAAAAAAATCGGCTGGAGCGCGGTTCTTGCTCCATATAAGGACATTGACTGGTCTCAGAAGTGGCGGAAGGGCTTGAGGACAATCAGAATCCCTTTTAAGGGCAAGGCCATTGTAATAAAGCCAAGATGGAAAAAGCATAAGAAAAAGCCGGGCGATATTGTTATTGCCATTGACCCGGGCATGGCGTTCGGCACAGGCTCTCATGAGACAACGAGGATGTGCCTTAAGGAAATCGCCCGCGTTCTGACCTCAGACCAGGCGCGGCGCGGGAAGACAATCATCCTCGATGTCGGGTGCGGCAGCGGTGTCCTCGCAATAGCGGCAAAAAAGCTTG
>CAYIRV010000197.1:0-3790 GCA_964365865.1 uncultured Thermodesulfobacteriota bacterium
CGGTGGGCAGTGCCCACCCTACAACCCTAAAACATACTAATGAACTATATTGACGAATTCAGGGATAAAGAAAAGGCTCAGGCGCTTCTAAGCGCCATACGCAAGACCTCCAGAAAAAAAGTCAATATAATGGAGATATGCGGGACCCACACCCATTCCATTGCCAAATACGGCATTAAAAACGCCCTGCCGGAAACCATTAACCTCGTCTCAGGCCCTGGCTGCCCTGTGTGCGTAACATCCGCCTCAGACATAGAAAGGATAATAGAGTTTTCGAGGAGCGAAAAGAACGCGATAATAGCGACCTTCGGGGACATGATGCGCGTGCCGGGAAAAACCTCCACCCTCATGGAGGAGCGCTCAAGGGGAGCTGATGTCCGTGTCGTTTACTCCCCGCTCGGCGCCATTGACATCGCAAAAGAAAACCCCGGAAAACAGGTGGTATTCTACTCTGTCGGCTTTGAGACAACCGCTCCGACAGTCGCGGCTACAATCATAAAAGCAAGTGAGGAAGGCGTAAAAAACCTCTCGGCGCTCTCCCTCCATAAGCTCACGCCGCCGGCCATGAAGGCGCTGATGGACGGAGGAGGAGTGAACATTGACGGGTTCATATGTCCGGGCCATGTTACGGCCATAATCGGGGCAAGGTCGTATGAATTCCTCGCAAAGGACTACAAATCTCCCTGCGTTGTGGCGGGGTTTGAGCCGCTTGATGTGCTTATGGGGCTTCTTATGCTCACAAGGCAGGTCGAAGAAGCGCGGGCTGAAATAGAAATCGAATACAACAGGGTCGTAAGCTGGGATGGGAACCTCATGGCTCAGGAGGTCTTGAACACCGTATTCGAGCCTTGCGACGCAATATGGAGGGGCATCGGCTCCATCCCCTTAAGCGGGCTGAGGCTCAAGGACGGGTTCTCGGCCTTTGACGCTGAAAAGAGGTTCTCGATAAAATCATATGCGGCTGATGAGCCCAAGGGCTGCATGTGCGGCGAAGTGCTTAAGGGCATTGCCGCGCCTGAAAAATGCCCGCTCTTCGGAGGGGCATGCACACCTGAAGAGCCTGTAGGCCCGTGCATGGTGTCATCAGAAGGAACATGCGCGGCCTACTACAAATACAGGGCCGCTTAATCGTCAACTTCCGTATTCTCCCCCTTCCCCCCCACCCTTCCCTCCCCCACAAGGGGGGAGGAATAAGAGGAAGGGGCGATTATAGGGGGACTAAGGGGGATTTAAAGGGGTTGAATACCGTATGAAGAACATACTTCTCGGACACGGGAGCGGCGGGAGCCTTACGAGGGGCCTTGTTGAAGAGGTCTTTGCAAAGGCCTTCGACAACCCGCTCCTCGCGCCGTTGAACGACCAAGCCATATTCAGCCTGCCCCCGGGCAGGCTCGCGTTCACGACTGATTCGTATGTGGTGAATCCACTGTTCTTTCCCGGAGGGGACATAGGCAAGCTCTCTGTTTGCGGCACGATAAACGACCTTGCCGTAGGCGGGGCAACGGCTGTTTACCTGAGCGCGGCTTTCATAATCGAAGAGGGCATGGACATGGAGATGCTCAAAGAGATTGCCGGGTCAATGGCCCGCACGGCCGCTCAGTCAGGGGTAAAGATAATAACCGGCGACACAAAGGTAGTGGAGCGTGGCAAGGGCGACGGGGTCTTCATAAACACGGCCGGCATAGGCATCGTGGCTGATTCGATTGACCTCTCCCCAACCCGTATCTCTGCCGGCGATATCGTAATAATCTCAGGGACCGTGGGCGACCACGGCATAGCAATCATGACCAAAAGGCAGGGCATAGAGATGGATGTCCCTGTATTTTCAGACTGCGCGGCGCTGAACGGCCTCATAGGAGACGCGCTTAAAAACACGACAGGCATAAAGGCCATGAGGGACCCGACAAGAGGCGGGCTTGCCACTGTCATTAACGAATTCGCGCGCGCCAGTTCCACCTGCATCATGCTGAGGGAGGCCGATGTGCCTGTAAAGGAAGAGGTAAAAGGCGCCTGCGAAATCCTGGGCTTTGACCCCCTGTATCTCGCAAACGAGGGAAAGGTCGTGTTCGTCGTTGCAAAGGACTCGGCCCAATCAGTCCTCCATGCCGTCAGAAAACACCCGCTCGGAAGGGACGCGGCCATTATAGGCGAGGTCTTGCCTGAGCCAAAGGCCAAGGCCATCATCGAAACGACAATCGGCAACAGGAGAATCCTCGATATGCTTTCAGGCGAACAGCTTCCGAGGATATGCTGAGACGGGGAGCCTGCCCGGTAGGAAAATAAATCTGTCCCCTTTATCGTTCTATTGTTTTAACGATGCCTTATAAAAATCGCAGTAATCCATTACAGGGCAGCTTACGCACCCCGGGTTCTTGGCCTTGCAGGTATTTCTTCCGTGAAGGATAAAAAGCAGGCTGGTCTTTGTCCATAGCATCTCAGGGATGATGGATGCGAGGTCTTTTTCAATCTCATCAGGGTCCTCGTTTTTTGTGAGTCCGAGCCGTAGAGACACCCTTTTTACATGCGTGTCAACAGCGAGAGCGTTCTTTCCAAAGCCGTTTCCGAGCACGACATTCGCCGTCTTCCTGCCAACGCCGGCAAGAGTGGTAAGCGCTTCAACCGTATCCGGCACCCTGCCGTCGAATTCTTCCTGAATCCTCCTGCAGCATTCCTTTATGCTCTTTGCCTTGTTTCTGAAGAAATTTACGGAGCTTATGTCCTTTTGAAGCGCATCCAGCCCTGCCGAGGCGAAGTCTTCCGCGCCTTTGTATTTTTTAAAGAGCGTCTCTGTCACCTTGTTCACGAGTTTGTCTGTTGTCTGGGCCGAAAGGATTGTGGCTATGAGGAGTTGGAGCGGGGTTGAAAAATTGAGCGCGGTTTTCGCCTGGGGGAAAACTTTATCGAGTATTGAGATGACCTTTTGAGCCTTTTCAGGCTTGTCCATAAAAGGCCTTTTGAAAATTGTCCGGTTCAGCTTGTCCTGTTTACGACAAAATCCGCGATTGCCATAAGCGCAATCCTCTCTATATCCGGCTCAAACACATCAAGCCGCCTCTTCGCTGACTCGACATATTCAAAGGCCCTGTCCATGGCATACTTTATGCCGCCGTGCCTTTCAATCATCGCGGCCACCTCTTTGAGCACATCGTCTTCAACCTCGTCGGATTCAACCGCCTGCCTCAGAAACTCTCTTTCGGCTGCGGACGCCTTCTTGAAGGCGTATATGAGCGGCATCGTAACCTTGCCCTCGCGGAGGTCATTTCCCGCAGGCTTGCCGAGGCTCTCATCGTCGGATGTATAGTCCAGACAGTCGTCCATGAGCTGATACGCTATGCCGAGTTCAAGCCCGTAGTCGGACAGCGCCCTCTCACGCTCAGGAGATACCGCGCCGAGTATGGCCGCCACATGCGCGGCCGCTGATATGAGGACCGCGGTCTTATTAGTAACCACATCGAGATAATCCTCTTCCGTGGTGTTTATGTCGCTGTGCTTAAGGAGCTGCATCACCTCGCCCTCGGCCATGCGGGTGGTGGTATGGGCAAGGACCTTGAGTATCCTTTCGCTCCCGTGCTTGACGGCCAGCGAAAATGCCTTTGAAAGCAGGTAATCGCCCACGAGTATCGAGGCGCCGTGGCCCCAAACCGCGTTCGCCGAGGCCGACCCCCTTCTCAGGCTCGCGTTGTCAACCACATCGTCGTGCAGGAGCGTCGCGGTGTGTATGAACTCCATCACGCCCGCGAGTTGTATGTGGCTGTCGCCCTTATAGCCGCACAAGCGCGTGGAGAGGAGC
>CAYIRV010000198.1:0-3787 GCA_964365865.1 uncultured Thermodesulfobacteriota bacterium
TGACGAACCGAGGAGCAACGCAGGTATGCAAAGTTATGACGCTCTGTATGAAAATATCGTATTTGAAGCGGTCAAGTCAAGGAGAAAGCTTGATTTTACGAAGGGTTTTGAAGGCTTTAAAACAGGGCGGCAAGGCTCGTGAACTCCATTTTAAGGGATGAGGCGAGAGATTCGTGGGTTATCTTGCCCATGTGGATGTTCACTCCCCTTGCGAGCGCCTCATCTAACCTGACGGCCTCTTTAAGGTCTGAGTCCGCGAGCTTAAGCACATATGGGAGAGTAACATTCGTAAGCGCGAATGTCGAGGTTACAGGCACGGCGCCCGGCATGTTTGGAACCCCGTAGTGCACTATGCCATCCACCGTGTATGTGGGGTTTGAATGCGTGGTTGGCCTTATGGTCTCCACGCACCCGCCCTGGTCAACAGACACATCAACTATCACAGAGCCTTTTTTCATTATGGAAAGCATTTCTTTTCTTACGAGCCTCGGAGTCCGGGCGCCCGGTATGTGGGTTGCGCCTATAATGAGGTCGCCTTGCGCAATCGTCTTTTCTATATTGAGCGCATTTGAGAAAAGGGTATTTACCCGGCCTCCGTATGTCTCCTCAATGGTTCTGAGCCTTTCAATATTTGTATCGAGCATAGTAACATCCGCGCCGAGGCCAGCCGCGACCCGTGCCGCGTTGGAGCCGACCGTGCCTGCGCCGAGGATTATTACCTTGGCCCTTTCAACCCCGGCGGCCCCGGAGGCGAGTATGCCCCTGCCGCCGTACGGCTTTAAGAGATAATAAGCCCCTACCTGAACGGAAAGCCTTCCGGCGATTTCGCTCATGGGCGTAAGGAGCGGAAGCCTTTTGTCGTTTGTCTCTATGGTTTCATACGCAACGGCTGTAACGGCTTTTTTGATAAGCTCTTCCGCTAAACCCGGGTTCGATGCAAGGTGAAAGAATGTGAATATCGTTAGTCCGTGCCTGAAGTATCCGTATTCCTGCGGCCTCGGCTCCTTGACCTTTACTATGAGCGCGGCCCTGTTCCAGACCTCTTCCGCGGATTCTACAATAACCGCGCCTGCCCTAATGTATTCTTCGTCTGTTATCGAGCTTCCGGCTCCTGCGCCTTTTTCAACGAGCACGCCGTGGCCCGCGTCAACGAGCGCCTTAACGCCTGAAGGAACCACGGAGACGCGGAACTCGTCCTCTTTTACCTCTTTGGGGATGCCGATAATCATGAATTGCCTCCAATATACCATGAAAACCTTACGGCTTCAGGGTATTACATTCGTCTGTGGCAGGGATTTAAGGCTTAGATGAGGTCATTTTTAAAATCCTGATGATTCTAATGATTTTTTAGTGTATACTTAAATCATGGTAGAAAAATCTTTGATAGAGACCAATCCATATCTGAAAGACCCTGAACTCCGCAAGGCCTTATTCAATCAATCTGTTTCTTCTTCAACCGCGATTGAAGGGGTTTTGACAAAGTACCCCAAACTTTCAAAGGCTTTTGAGAAGAAATTGAGAGCTATCATTTCCGTCCACGAAACCTCAATGTCCTGCGAATAACCGTTTTAAATATCTTCTCCATTGGTTTATAGTCGTGTCCCAGCCCTGCCTGAACAGCCGTAATATAGTCTTTTTTCCGTCGGCTCAGAATCCCGCTGAAATCAAGGGGTGGAAGCCCTGCCTCCAAGCCCATCAGTATCGCCAACAATCGGGCAACTCTCCCGTTTCCTTCCCGAAAGGGATGAATCAGCACCAATTCCGTATGCACAACAGCGAGCGCCCTTGTAATTTCTTCAAGCGTGTTAAATCCGCACGGCGTAAATTCACGAAGAGGGCCTTTTTCAAAGGCATACATTAATTTAGGGATTTGCGCAGCTGCCGCAAAATGAAAATCTCCTTTGCTTACATTGACCTGCCGGTATTTGCCGGCCCATTCGTATATTCTGCCGAGCCAGATTTTATGAATCCCGCATATGTCGGCGGCAGTGAACCTGTGGTCAATGTCGTAGGTTCTCGATAGCCCTTCCAATGCCCGTAGTTGCTCCCGCGCTTCGATACGGTCCATCTCGCGCTTGCTCTTGATTCCGAGCAGATTTTTGAGGACGCGCTTTCTGGAGCCCGGCTCAAATTGGGCCTCTGTTAAGCCGGATGTGTCGTAGCGGTTCGGTTTTTTCATATAAGCCTTTTATCGTAAAACTTGCTCCTAAAGATTGTTGTGATGTTTGTGAAACTAACGGCTGGCCTCTTTGAGCCATTTAAGTGCGGCCTCTTCTCCGATGGCCATGTTTTCAGAACGGCTTTCCGTTCCTTTTCTTCACTAACGGCAAGACCTTTTCTTTCAGGAAGTCCATGTCCCTTTCGAGTTCTTCCATCTGCTCTTTGGCGAGCGGGAAGCGGGCAGGGGGTGCGTCTCTCATGGAGTCTGTCCTGAAAATATCCTCGTTTTCGTGCATGAGGCTTTTTGGTATTTTATCCGGCGCATGGGCCCTGTTCATGGCCGCCCACGCGAGCGTCCATGCCCGCGCCACATTGCCTAAATCATATCCGCCGCCTCCGAGCGCCACCCACGGCAGGTTTAAGTCCCTGAATGCGCATACGGCCTTCTCAAACCCGTTTGTCGTAAGGTTCATGTGCGCCAAAGGGTCTGACTCGAATGTGTCAACACCGAGCTGGCTTACGAGTATGTCAGGGTCAAAGGCGGAGATGAACGGCGGCACGATTTCATTGAACGCATCCATGAACACATCGTCCCCTGTGCCGGGCGGGAGCGGGAGGTTCACCGAATATCCCAAGCCTTGCTTCATGCCCATGTCCGTTACATTGCCTGTGCCCGGGAACAGATATTGGCCGCTTTCATGGAGCGATATGGTAAGCACCCTGTCTGTTTCGTAAAACGCGTATTCCACGCCGTCCCCGTGGTGAGCGTCTATGTCAACATACGCCACCCTTTTGCCGAGTCCCACGAGGTATTTTATGGCCACGGCCGGGTCGTTTATGTAGCAAAAGCCCGATGCCCGCGCAGGCATGGCGTGGTGAAGGCCGCCGCCTATGTTGAAGGCCGCGCCGTAACCCCCAAGCGCCACAAGCTCGGCTGCCTGAAGCGAGGCGCCGGTGGTGTATGACGACCACTCGTATAAGCCCTTGAACACAGGGTTGTCTCCGAGCCCTATGCCGTGCTCAGGGCCTGACACCGGGATTACGCCGGTATTGGCCTCCTTAAGCGCGGCGATGTATTCGCGGGAGTGGAATAGCCGTATCTCGTCTTCATTCGCCCTTCTGGCCTCGACAAGCTCCATTCCCGGAAGGTTGAGGAGCCCCAAGGATTCCATAAGCTCATACGCGAGCTTGAGGCGCGCCGGCCTCATGGGATGCCCCATGCCGTAGATTACGGAGCCGAATTTATCGGAATAGACAAAGGCGGTCTTCATCGGCAGTTTTGTAGGGTGGGCACAGCCCACCATTTACATGGGCGAGCAGCAATTTTGGTGGGCACTGCCCACCCTACTTTACTTTACCTATTTTGGTCCATCATAAATTTTAAGTGGGAATCCTTTGGTATCTTCAACAGTGATGGTGCGACAACAATCTTCCCCATTTATTAGAGAAAGACAAAAAAGAAAAGTTTCGACAATTTTTGGATCATCCTTTATCATTTTTTTCCAGATTATGTTTGCGGGGATGATTAAAACGGCGCGCCCCAGACTTTTGGGGGACTAAATGAAAAGGGTAATCAAATCGGTCATAAAAAGAAAAAAAGGTATCGTTTTTACAAACGGCTGCTTTG
>CAYIRV010000199.1:0-3760 GCA_964365865.1 uncultured Thermodesulfobacteriota bacterium
CTATCTAAAGGAAAAGAGCCCATCCTGCGGCGTTGACTTCATCTGCAGGGGTCAAAGGAAGGTCAAAGGCTCAGGTGTCCTTGCCGCGCTGCTTAAAAGAAACGGCATAGCCGTTGATGGGTTTTAATTCAGGACGACCAATCCTTCATCTTAAACCGCAGGGCATACCAGTAGTATTTAAAAAACTCCGGCAATACCGCTGTCGCGCCTGAAAATGCCATGACCGCGGTCTCTGAGCGCGGCACGATTTCTTCGTATATCACGAACTCGTCTTTCATCACGCGGCTGAAGGCATAACGCGCCCTTTTCATGTGATACCACGAGGTAAGCAGTATCATGGACTTAAACCCCCTCTCCTCTGCAATCTCCCTGACATACAGCGCGTTCTCGTAGGTAGTCGTCGAGGCTTTTTCAAGGATAATATTCTTCTTCTCGCTCTCTGTAACGCCGTTTAAAAAGATGGCGTCCAAGGTGGCGTCCATGTCAACCCCGCTCAAAACAAGGGTGGGAGCCGCTCCGCTCCTTAAAAGCACAAGGCCCGCCTCTATCCTGCCCCTTCCGCCTGTAAGCACTACAATGGCGTCAGCCCTTAATGCCGCTGCCGCGCCTCTCAGGCTGTACGCGCGCGCATCCTCCGCGAACTCCGCGAATAGGGAGAAGGCGAACGCGAAAGCCGTAAAAAAGGCTATAATGAACCAGTAGTGCCGACCCTTCATAAAAAACCCCTTGTAATGGCTTTTTTAAAATGTTAGGATTTATAATTATTATTCAGCCCGGAGGTAGATGAAATGTCTGCAACATGCTTTATATGCGCAAAAAGCCCGTCTTTCGGCAACAATGTAAGCCACGCGAACAACAAAACGCGGAGAAGATGGAACCCCAACCTTCAGAGCGTCCGCGCTGTCGTGGGCAACGGCGGGGTGAAAAAAATCCGCGTGTGCACGCGCTGCATACGCTCAGGCGCGGTCAAGAAGGCGGCTTAACGAAGCCGCTTCTGCCACATCCTCTCAGACTCCAGCGGCAACAGCCACCGCGTCTATCTCCACCTGAGCCCCTTTCGGCAGGTCCCTCACCTCGACAGTAGCGCGGGCAGGATAAGGCTCCGTGAAAAACTCCGCATAGACGTTGTTCATCTCGGTAAACTTAGAAATGTCCTTGAGATAGACGGTGGTCTTTACCACATCGTTGAGGGATGCCCCCGCATCCTTTAAAACAGCCTCAAGATTTCTCAAGACCTGCCTCGTCTCTGCCGCGACCCCGCCCTTAATCAGCGTGCCGGTGGCAGGGTCAATGGGTATCTGGCCTGAAAGGAATATGAAACCCCTTGCCTTGATTGCCTGCGAATACGGGCCTACCGCGGCAGGCGCCTTTTGAGACTTTACAACGGCCTTTGACATCGGTGTCTCCCTTTACGCGCATCAAACAGCGTCTTCGTGCTCGCCGCGCGATGTGTCCCTTGAGACGCGCTCGGCCTTTACGACCTTCTTCAACTTTTGAAGCGACTTTACGATGGCCTTGAGGTGGGCGGAGTCGCTGACCTCTACATCGAATATGCACACGGCTCTGTTCCGAACCGCATCGGTCTTTATCTCTGCGCTTGCGATGTTGGCGTCCGCAGCCTTGATGGCGTGGGTCACCTCGGCAAGCGCGCCCTTCTCGTTCTTGCAGACAACCTCTATCCTTACGGGCCGCGTTGTCTTTGTCTTGGCGTCCCACGCAACATCAATCATGCGGTCTTTTTCTATGTTCATGAGATTGGGGCACCTCTTCGCGTGTATGGCGACCCCCTGACCGTGCGTCAGAAACCCGGCTATCTCGTCCCCGGGGAGCGGGTTGCAGCACTTGGCGAACTTGACGAGCACATCCTCCACCCCGCGCACGATTACAGGGCTTTTGCCCGGCTTGGGAGCGCCCTTGAGCTTGTCGAACATCTTCATGATTGAAAACTTCTGCCCCGGCTTGTCAACGAGCTTCTCAGGCGGCAGGAGTTTGCCGAGGACCTGCTTTACCGAAAGCTTGCCGTAGCCGACGGACGCGATAAGGGCATCTGCGTTCTGAAGGGAAAAACCGTCCTTCGCTATCTTTTCAAGCTCGCCTGATTTCATGAGCTTTCCGAACTCGATGGAGTGCTTCAGAAACTCTTTTTCAAGTATTTCCCGTCCGAGCGATATGCTCGTTGATGTATCCTCGGCCTTTATCCACTGCCTGATGCGGGTCTTGGCCTTTGAACTTACCGCGAACTTGAGCCAGTCATTGCTCGGTTTATGGCCCTGACTGACGATTATCTCCACCACATCGCCGTTCCTGAGCCGAGTCTTCAGCGGGACCATCCTGCCGTTGACCTTGGCCCCGGCGCACCTGTTGCCTATGTCCGTGTGTATCGCGTACGCGAAATCAACAGGCGTGGACCCGGAAGGAAGCTGCTTTATCGCGCCCTTGGGCGTGAAGACAAAGACCTCATCAGGGAAAAGGTCAACCTTCAGCGATTCCATGAACTCATCCGAGTCCTTTAATTCATTCTGGTATTCGAGGAGCTGGCGGAGCCACGCAAAGCTCTTGTCGTCCTTTCCTACGATTACCTTTCCTTCCTTGTACTTCCAGTGCGCGGCAATACCATACTCGGCCACCCTGTGCATATCCTCTGTCCTTATCTGGACCTCCATCCTTACCCCGAAAGGCCCGACGACCGTGGTATGGAGCGACTGGTAGAGGTTGAGCTTGGGAAGCGCTATGTAGTCCTTGAACCTGCCGGGCACAGGCTTCCAGACGGTGTGGACTATGCCTAAGACCGCGTAGCAGTCGCCGACGCTCTTTACTACAACGCGGAAGGCTATGACATCGTTTATATTGTCGAACTCGACATCCTGCTCCTTCATCTTCGTGTATATGCTGTAGAGGTGTTTCAGCCGTCCGCTGACATCCGCCTCTATATTGTGCTCCGCGAGCTTTTCCTCTATGACCTTCCTTACATCGGCGATGTGGCTTTGCCGGACGGCCTTTTCCCTGACCACGCGCTCGGAGAGCCATGCGTATTTCTCAGGTTCGAGATGTTTAAACGACAGCTCCTCGAGCTCCGTCTTTATCCACCCGATGCCGAGCCTGTTCGCCAGAGGGGCGTAGATGTCTATAGTCTCTCTCGCAATCTTGGCCTGCTTTTCCGGGCTCAGGGCGTCGAGCGTCCGCATGTTGTGGAGCCTGTCCGCGAGCTTTATGAGAAGGACCCTGATGTCCTTGCTCATGGCGAGTATCATCTTCCTGAAGTTCTCGGCCTCGTTGTCCTCCCTGCTCTCGAATGTCATGCGGGAGATTTTCGTAAGCCCGTCAACCATGCCTGCTATCTCAGGGCCGAAAAGCTCGTCTATTTTCTCGATTGTCGTGAATGTGTCCTCTACCGTGTCGTGCAGCAGACCTGTGGCCACGCACTGGGCGTCCATCTTAAGCCCTGTCAGTATGTCAGCCACCTCAAGCGGGTGCGTGAGGTAAGGCTCGCCTGAAAGACGGGTCTGACCCTGATGCACAACGCCGGAGAACACATACGCCCTCTTAATGACCTCGGTGTCAGCGGATGAGTTGTAGGACGCTACCTTCTCTATTATTTCCTCAAGCCTCGGCATATTGTTTACAATTTATCTCAAATATCCTTTTTTTTCAACAAGCAAGGCTAACCCCTCCCAGCCTCCCCTTTAACAAAGGGGAGGAGTAAAGGCTCCCAGCCCGCAGCCTTGCTTTAAACGGCTTATTCTGTTATTATTTAACATTA
>CAYIRV010000200.1:0-3701 GCA_964365865.1 uncultured Thermodesulfobacteriota bacterium
AAGCGCGAGGAGGTGCGTGGTGTCGGCGATTTCGTTTATGACGGTTATGATGCCCCCTATCTCCTTTGACCTTTGGCCCAGGCTGTTTATGACCGAAGCCGTGGAGGAGACCTCGGCGCTTACCAATTCAATCCCCTCCCTGGTCTTGACGACCGAGGTAAGCCCCATGTCCTCCGCGTCGGCGCGGACCTTTTCCGAAAACGCGGCCTGCGCCTTGGAGTATTCCTCTATCTCCTTTACCTTGGCCCCTATGCCGGTTATCGAGGATACCACATCCCCTGTCTTTTTGAAAAGCTCGTCAATGTGCGTTGCGGCGCGGTTTATCGAAACCGCTATGCCGCTTATGGAAGAGGCTATGGATGATGTTGAATAGGAGAGGTTTTCGATGTTGGTCTTCACGGCGTCAACGGCCGTGGCCGTGGCGCGGGCCGAGGAGGCGGCCTCTCCGGAGAAGCTGTTCAGGGCATCCGCGTCTTCGGCCACGGCCCTGATGGATGAGTCCAACTCCTTTATAGACGAGAATGTCTCCTCCACTGCCATGAGCTGCTTATTTACCCCTTCGGCGATTTCGCGCGACGAGGACTCAATCTCCTGCGACGAGGCGGAGACATCCCTCGAAACCTCGAATATGTCCTTTACCATATGCTGCAGCTCGCCCACGAACTTGTTGAACCATCTGCCGAGAAGCCCGATTTCGTCGGATGAGCCTATATCCAGTCTTTTCGTGAGGTCGCCCTTTCCCTCGGCGATGCTGCGGAGCATCCCAACGGCCCTGTCTATGGGCCTTGTAACGACAGCGGCCACGAGGAGGCCCAGAAGGAGCGCCGTGGCGGCTATGGTTACGAACCCGTGGGCTATCCATTTGTCCCTGCCCGCGGACAGGATGGAATACATCTCGTCGAGCGAAGTGCTTATCATGAGCACGCCCCTCGCGGCCTCCTCCCTGCCGTGGCAGGAGGAGCACTTGGGCCGCGCGCTTACGGGCACAAGGTAGGTGAAGAGGCTCTTGCCTCCGTCCCTGTCCGTGTAGTATATCGCATCCCTGAACCCATCGTTGAACCTTATGATGGCCTTTTTGAACTCCGCGTTGTCTATGCCTGCGGCGACATTGTTCGGCTTGTCCGGGTGCTCGGCAATCCATTCGGGCTTGATTTCGCCGAACTCGAGCTTAACGGCCTTTAAGGTCTTAAAATCCTGAAAGGCCTCTTCAACGCCGTTGGACCTTATTATCTGGACCCTCTCGACGCCCTTTATGGTCTTGAGCCCGGCTATGAGGAAGCGCGCCATGTCGGCCCTTTCCTCGAGCATGTCCTTGTATATGGCGTGGAGTATGGGCTGGGCCATAAGCTCGCTTGTCTTGACGCGCTCACGGAGGAGGCTCGACTCAGACTCCCTTATGACGAGATAGATGAGGAGGCCGAACCCGAGTATGGACAGGCCTATGGTAAGTGAAAGGATTTTCGCCTTTAAGCCATGCCGTAGCATATAGAGGCGCCTTTTACGGTCAACGTTGTGAGCCCTTGTTAATGGCGTGGGCGCGGCGTAGACGATGGAGGAGGCCTTTAAAGCAACAAAACCCCATAAGACTGGTTGGAAAACGGCACAGACCGCGCGGTCTGTTTATTCAGGGAACGGACTGACTATTTTCAGATTCTATTAAAAGGACAGGGGTGTGTCAATATAAAAGCATTGTGAAAACTAATGATTAGGCAGAGGATTAGGGTCTTTTGTTAAAAGGAGACGCTAAAGCTGGGTTTACGCGGGAATGCTTTGCGCGAAACAATGCGAAAAAGAAAGGCCCCCCCCAATCCCCCCCCCTTGTGTAAGGGTGGATTGTGGGGGCCTTTGTCATTCATTATACGGCCCTGTTATCTCTTCTTTGATTTCTTCGCCTTCTTGGCCGCTCCCTTTGAAGCGCCCTTTGCCTTGAGCGAATCAAGTTCCTTTCTTGCGGCATCCCTCTCGGCAGTCGCTCCGCCGAGCTGCGCCTTAATGTCGTCAACCTCTTTCTGCAGTCCGGCCACCTGATTCTTGAGGTTGTTGTTCTCTTCCGTAACCGTTGTCACCTGTGCCTTTAACTGTTCGTTCTCCTGCTTGAGCTGTTGACCGCAGCCCGCAACGAGGAGGAACGACGCGAAAACCACGCCGAGAATCCCTGCTTTTTTCACCATTTTGCCACACTCCTTATGTTTTTTTTTATGATTGGCCTTGGGAAGTTGCGTTTAGTGTGCCAAAAACCCGGGGCCGTGTCAATATCAAAAGGCTGCCTCTAAAAATCAGCGACCCCCCCTTAATCCCCCCCTTTAATTAAAGGGGGGGATTAAGGGGGGGGCAAGGCAGGGCGGAAATAAATAGCGCAGCATATATATCAATATGTGAGCATTTTTATTTCCGGCCTAACGCGAATATCGGGGAAAAGAGCGATTTTTAGAGGCAGCTAAAATACATAAAACCGTTGAATACCGTGGTGTTAGGCGCTGTCCATGCCACTTTCCACAAGCTGCCTAAAGCACGGGTGATAAGGCCCTGCGGCAAGGCTTTTCTCAAGTTCGGCGGTGGGCTGAAGCCCGAACCTGATAACAGGGATTTTCGCTTCCCTGAACACGGCTGAAATCTTGCGGCATATATCCACCATTTCCGCAAGCGGCCACGGGGTATATGAGCCTGAACAATACATCCTGTAAAGCGGCGTGCCTTTAAGGACAAGGGCCGGATAAACCCTTACAAAGTCGGGCCTTAGCCTCGCGGCCTCCTCCGCTGTCATGATTATTGTCCTTTGGCTGTCGCCCGGAAGCCCGGGCATGAGCTGCAATCCCACATTCAGGCCGGACTCACGGAGCGCCTTTACGGCCCTTCTCGTATCGTCTGCGTTGTGGCCCCTGCCTGAGAGTTTGAGCACCGTGTCGGACATTGACTGTGCCCCGAGTTCCACTGTCCTTACGCCGTAGCTCAGGAGAAAAGAGCAGGAGTCAATGCTTACGCAGTCTGGCCTCGTGGAAAGCCTTATGGAGTCAATGTCTCCGCTCAACACATACTCGTATGCGATTTCGAGGTAAACCTTCTGGCATTCCGGCAACAGCGCAGTGAAGCTCCCGCCGTAAAAGGCGATTTCCTTTGTCCCGGCCCCTTTCCATGATGCGAGATGCTTATCAATCGTGCAACGAACCGCATGGGCATCAGGAAGGGCGCGCACGCCGGTTATGCCGAACTGGTCGCAGAATACGCATTGGTGCAGGCAACCGGCAAACGGCAGGAACACCGGTATTATGAGTTGTTTTTTGCGCCCCATGCGTTTCTATTAATCCTTGTTTTTCTGCCTCAGGCTCTTAAGAGCCGTTTCCGCGGCAGATTGCTCCGCGTCCTTTTTCCGGGCGGCCGAACCCTTTCCGAACACAGCGTTGCCTATGACCACCTCTACCTCGAATCTCTTTTTGTGCGGCGGCCCGGTTTCAGATGCGAGCCTGTAGACAGGCGTTGTCTTAAATGCCTTTTGGCAGAACTCCTGAAGCATGGGCTTGAAGTTGAAGTGCCCGGTCATGCCCTCGACGGATTCCATGAGCGGGTTAAAGAGCCTCTTTATGTAAGCGAAGGTCTTCTTAGTCCCCCATTCGAGATAGACCGCGCCCATAAGCGCCTCAAAGACCCCTGCGAGTATGGCCGGGTTTTCAGCCCCTCCTGACGCCCGTTCGCCCTTGCTCAGG
>CAYIRV010000201.1:0-3669 GCA_964365865.1 uncultured Thermodesulfobacteriota bacterium
GGCCTGCCCCCGCATATAGTAAGCGGGGGGCGGAAGAAAAAATGCTCACATATTCGTATATATGCCGCGCTTTTTATTTCCGTTAACTGACAACCGATAACTGGTAGGCGGAACAGGGATCGAACCTGCGACCTCAGCCTTGTAAGGGCTGCGCTCTACCGACTGAGCTATCCGCCCATCCGCCCGCAAGCGCTCTGCATCAGATGACTTAAATACCGCCCCGGCTCCCTAAAATTATCCCCGTCAAAGACGGGGATTTGGTCAGGCGCATGTTATGGTCTTAAATACCATGCCCTGTAATTTAATTAGCCACCCTGTTTAAGTTAGCAATTTTCCTTCTTATTGTCAAGCTGAAAGGGGCCTATAACGCCCCCACTTTGACAAAGAGGCGCTCAGTGCCGGACAACAGGACTTGCCGGTTCCTGCGGCGGCGCTTGAGGGGTCTTGTCCTCGTAGGAGATATGTGCTGCCCTGAATATCTCTTCCCTGTCCTTTACATTCAGCGCCTGCATAAGGACCTCGTCCATGTGCCCGACGAGGACTATCTTGAGTTTTTTTACGACCTGAGGGGGGATGTCCTTCAGGTCCTTCTCGTTCTCCTCGGGGACGAGCACCTTTTCGATGCACGCCCTGTGCGCGGCCAAAAGCTTTTCCTTAAGCCCGCCGATGGGCAGAACCTTTCCCCTGAGCGTTATCTCCCCTGTCATGGCCGTTTCCTTCCTGACGGGAATCCTTAGAAAGGCCGATGCTATGGCCGTTGCCATTGCTATGCCGGCAGAAGGGCCATCCTTGGGTATGGCGCCTTCAGGGACATGGATGTGGACATCTATCTTCTGATAGAAGTCCTTCTCAAGCCCGAAATCCAAGGCCCTGCTCCTTATGTATGTCATGGCGGCCTGCGCGGATTCCTGCATGACATCGCCGAGCTTTCCGGTGATTATGAGCTTGCCTTTGCCCGGGACAAGCGCAACCTCTATGACGAGGAGTTCTCCTCCGGCCTCTGTCCATGCAAGACCTGTTGAGACCCCTATCTCCTCCTTCTCCTCCTTCATGCCGTAGCGGTACTGCGGAACGCCGAGGAAGGAAGGGATGTTCTTGGATGTAACATTGACCTTCGTCTCTCTACCTTTTTTCAGCACCTCTTTGGCGGCCTTGCGGCATAGGGACGCTATCTGGCGTTCGAGGTTCCGGACGCCGGCCTCCCTCGTGTACTTCCTTATGACCGCGAGTATGGCGGCCTTGTTCATATTCAAATTCCCTTGGCTCAGGCCGTGGGCATTGAGCTGCTTGGGAAAAAGGAAGATTTCGGCTATTTTGAGCTTTTCAAGCTCGGTGTAACCGGGTATCCTTATAAGCTCCATCCTGTCGAGGAGCGGGTACGGGATGCCCTGAACAGAGTTGGCCGTTGTCAGGAACATTATCTTCGAAAGGTCGTAGTCGCAGTCCAGATAATGGTCGCTGAATGTATGGTTCTGCTCGGGGTCCAATACTTCAAGAAGCGCGGAGGCCGGGTCGCCCCTGAAATCGTGGCCCATCTTGTCAACCTCGTCGAGGAGGAATACCGGGTTATTCGAGCCTGCCTTCTTAAGCGACTGTATGATTTTGCCGGGCATGGAGCCTATGTATGTCCTCCTGTGGCCCCGTATCTCAGCCTCGTCCCTGACCCCTCCGAGGGAGAGCCTCACGAAGTTCCTGCCTGTGGCCCTGGCTATTGACTTGGCAAGGGATGTCTTGCCAACGCACGGAGGCCCGACGAGGCAGAGTATCGGCCCCTTCATCTCGTCAACGAGCGCCCTTACGGCCAGGTGCTCGACTATCCGCTCCTTCACATTCTTAAGCCCGTAGTGGTCCTCCTCGAGTATGCGCTCGGCCTCTCCAATGTCCTTTTTCTCCTCGGTGTCCGCGCCCCACGGGAGGCATAGAACCCAGTCAATGTAGTTCCTCGAAACAGTGGCCTCGGCTGACATGGGGCTCATGAGCTTAAGTTTCTTTATCTCCTGCCTTGCCTTCTTGGCAGCCTCCTTGGAGAGCTTTTTGGTTTTAAGCTTCTCCTCGAACTCGTGTATCTCGGACTTGAACTCGTCCTTTTCCCCGAGCTCCTTCTGGATAGCCTTCATCTGCTCGCTTAGGTAGTACTCCTTCTGGGTCTTCTCCATCTGCTTCTTGACCCTCTGCCGTATCTTCTGCTCCACATCGAGTATCTCTATCTCGTTCTCCAGGAGGCCGTAGAGCCGCTCAAGCCTCTTGGCAGGACTGAATATCGAGAGAAGCGCCTGCTTTTCGTCAATCTTTACGGAGAGATGGGAGGCTATTGTGTCCGCGAGCCTGCCAGGGTCTTCAATCGAGGTAACGCTCGATACCATCTCAGGCGGGATGCGCTTGTTGAACTTGACATAGGTTTCGAAGGACTTGACGGCAGAGCGCATGAGCGCCTCGGTCTTTATTGACTCGTCAACGGCATCGTCTATCTCCTCGGCGCTTACGAGGAAGAACTCGCCTTCCGGCAAGAATTCCTTTATGCGCGCCCTCCTCTTGCCTTCCACGAGGACCTTCATGGTCCCGTCAGGGAGCCTCAGAAGCTGAAGTATGGTGCCGAGGGTTCCTATATCGTATATCTCCTCGGGCGCCGGGTCCTCTGTACGCGCTTTTTTTTGCGCGGCGAGGAGAATCGTCTTGTCCTCTGCCATGGCCGCGTCGAGCGCGCGGATGGACTTCTCCCGCCCGACAAAAAGCGGCACGACCATGTACGGGAATATTATAATGTCCCTCAAAGGTATGAGAGGGACCGCGGTCTTATCCTTCTTCAATCCTCCACCCCCTGCCTGAATAGGCCGCGCCATCAGGCGGTCTCCACTTTATTGTCGTAAACCACTATGGGCTTGCCCTTCTCCCGTATGACATCCTCGTTGATGATGCACTCCTTGATGTTGGTCTGGGAAGGCAGCTCGTACATGGTGTCCAACATGACATTTTCGAGTATGGCGCGAAGCCCCCGCGCCCCGGTCTTTCTCCTCATGCTCTCCCTGGCCACAGAGGCGAGCGCGCCCTCCGTGAACTTGAGCTTCACATTCTCGAACTCGAAGAGCTTCTGGTACTGCTTTACTATGGCATTTCTCGGCTCGGTCAGGATTCTTATAAGCTCCTTTTCGTCCAACTCATTGAGCACGGCGACTACCGGAAGCCTTCCGATGAACTCCGGTATAAGCCCGTAGCGTATGAAGTCCTCTGGCTCGACCATCTGCAGGAGCTTCTGGCCCGCGGCAACCGATTTTTTGCCGTCCGTGGAGAACCCTACCGTCCGTCTGCCGACCCTCTGGGCCACGACATCATCAAGGCCGTTGAACGCGCCGCCGACGACAAAGAGTATATTGGAGGTGTCAACCTGCAAAAACTCCTGCTGGGGGTGCTTCCTGCCGCCCTTGGGAGGCACATTGGCGATGGTGCCCTCGATGATTTTAAGAAGGGCCTGCTGGACCCCCTCGCCGGACACATCCCTCGTTATGGAGGGACTGTCCCCCTTTCTTGAAATCTTGTCTATCTCGTCAATATAGACGATTCCCTTCTGGCACTTCTCTATGTCGTACTCGGCGTTCTGAAGGAGGGAGAGGATTATGTTCTCCACATCCTCGCCCACATAGCCGGCCTCGGTAAGGGTGGTTGCGTCGGCTA
>CAYIRV010000202.1:0-3656 GCA_964365865.1 uncultured Thermodesulfobacteriota bacterium
TGAATTACTTGGGCCAGGGCGCCTTCATCATCACGCATCCGGGCGCCAAGAATGTCCTTTTCGAGATGATATTCCACTTCGCTTCCTTCCTGTATGTGCCGTTCCTGCTCCTTAGCATAGCCGCCACAATCATCGCATCACAGGCCATGATAAGCGGCATGTTTTCCATAGTGTACCAGGGCATAACCACCCATATCATGCCGCTGTTCAAGGTGGATTATACATCCCCGCACATAAGAGGGCAGATATACATAGGCTTTGTGAACTGGTTCCTTCTTGCGTGCGTGCTTTTTATAATGTATGTATTTAAAGAGTCGCATAACCTTGCCATAGCCTACGGCATTGCGGTCAACGGGACGATGACTATAACCGCGATAATGATGACTTGGATTTTTTACAGCAGGAAGGAATATTTCAAATCCAGCATTGCATTCGCGCTCATATTTACGGACATTGCCTTCCTTTTTGCAAACATGTTCAAGATACCCAACGGAGGCTACTGGTCCATCATCATAGCGCTCCTGCCCCTCACCACCATCACCATATACACGCAGGGCCAGAAGAGGCTGTATAAGGCGTTGAAGCCCCTCAGGCTCGACACATTTCTCGTGAGTTTCAATCAGATATATAAGGCGCTTCCCAGGATTCGCGGCACGGCCCTCTTTTTCTCCAAGGGGGATCAGGAAATCGCTCCGTATGTGGTGCATACCATGTTCAAGAACAACATAATTTATGAGGAGAACATAATCGTGTCCATCGCAATACTCGACGAGCCTTTCGGCATAACGCATCTTCTCAAGGATGACATTGCCCCTGGCCTTAAGTCCTTTGAGATAAAGGCCGGGTATATGGAGGTGCTCGATGTGGAGGTAATACTCAAATCCTACGGGATAAACGAGAAGACGATATTCTATGGGATGGACGAGATTTCAACGAGCAATATAATATGGAAGGTCTTCTCCTTCATTAAAAAGGTTACTCCCAACTTCATCCAGTTTTACAAGCTTCCCTCGAACAAACTCCACGGCGTTGTAACGAGGGTGGAGATGTAGACGGGCTCTCCCTTTCCAACGCCGTCGTTAGACCTCAATGCAGGACTCAGACCGCACACTCGATGAGATTCTCGGCGCGATATTAAAACCCATCGAATTCGCCTGCCGCGACAACTTCTCACGCATAGGCTCGGTCAAGGGGCTTTGTTCCCTCATCCCGCGCCTTTGCGAGGACGCGGCCTCGCTTGACCCTTCACAGGAAGACGCGGCTCGGCTTTCCCATCTGAAGGATACATTCCTCGGCTTTGACCAATTGACCCACGACGAAAAGAAAATGGCCGTATCATCGGCATTAAGCGCGGTAAACGATATCTTGCAAGACCACGCGCCGCGCACCAAAGCGCAGGCCATGCCGTCTGAGGACATCGGCATTTCCTTAAAGGCGCTTAAGACGCCTGTGTCCCATTTAAAAGGCGTAGGCCCGGGCCTCTCGGCACGGCTTGTCAAAAAAGGCCTCGCGACCGTCGAGGACTTCCTTTATTGGCTCCCCATACGCTATGAGGACAGGAGCAGGATACGAAAGATACGGGACGCGCTTGCAGGCGCAACTGAGCTTGTAACAGGCGAGGTGTTGGCGGCAGGCGAGGCCCGGTACGGCAGGAGAAAGCTCTATGAGCTTGTAATAAGCGACGGCTCAGGCCTTTTGAAGGTCAAATGGTTCCATTACAAGCTCCCGTATGTAAAAAAGTTCAAGCAAGGCGATAAGCTCATTGTCTTCGGCGCTGTCTCGGCCTTCGGCCATCAGAAGGAAATCATACATCCTGTTGACATAGAAATCCTCGACCCTGACGAAGACCCGTTTGCCGGGCGCTTCGGCTCCATAGTGCCTGTGTATTCGCAAATCGAAAACATGCATCAAAAGACCATAAGGAGGCTCATACAAGGCGTTGTGGACTCCTATGTCCGTTATCTCCAAGCAGGAGTGCCGGCCGCTGTCATTCAAAGTCACGGGCTTATGAGGCTCAGGGACGCCGTAGCCGCTCTGCACGCCCCTTCTGCGCATGATTATTCGCATAAGGCCGCGCTTGCGAAAAGGAGCATAGCGTTTGACGAGTTCTTCCTCCTTGAACTCGGACTTGCCATGAAGAAGAAAAAGGCCAAGGAGGAACGGGCAGCGCCGTTTAATTCCTCGAGATCCGGCGTCTTGGAGAAAAAGCTCCGCGAGCTTTTGCCTTACAGGCTCACTTCAGCGCAGGAGAGGGTCCTTGTTGAAATTAAGGCCGACCTGTCACGGCCGAGCCCAATGAACAGGCTCATACAGGGCGATGTCGGCTCTGGAAAAACCATCGTATGCTTCATGTCCGCGCTCGCGGCAATTGAGGCGGGGCATCAGGCCGCCATTATGGCCCCTACGGAAATCCTCGCAGAGCAGCATTATCTGACGACCCATAAATACGCCGAATCCTTGGGCATTAAGTGCGCGCTCGTCAGGGGCGCAATGAAAAAGTCCCGGAAGGATGAAACAGAGAAAGCAATAATGGACGGCTCGGTTGACCTCGTTATCGGCACCCATGCCATCATACAGAAAGGCATTGAGTTCAAATCCCTGGGCCTTGCCGTAATTGACGAGCAGCACAGGTTCGGGGTGGAGCAGAGGGCCGCGCTCAAAAAAAAGGGCGCGTCAAGCGGCGATGTATCGCCGCACATGCTCATCATGACCGCTACCCCGATACCGAGGACATTGAGCATGACCGTGTTCGGCGACCTTGACATTTCCGTAATTGACGAGCTTCCACCCGGAAGGCAGCCTATCGCTACGCGGCTCATCAGGGAAAAAGACAGGGAAAAGGCGTATTCACTCATACTTGGCGAGCTTAAGTCCGGCCGACAGGCATACATAGTATATCCGCTCGTGGAAGGCTCTGATGAACTGCCGCTCAAGGACGCGACCAACATGAAGGAGAAGCTTGAAAGAGGGGTCTTTAAGGACTTCCGCGTGGGACTCCTCCACGGAAGGATGAAGTCAGCGGAAAAGGAATCGGCCATGGCGTCATTCAAAAACAAGGTTCTTGACATACTTGTGTCAACCACCGTAATAGAGGTAGGTGTTGATGTGCCCAACGCCTCGGTCATGCTCGTCGAACATGCCGAGAGGTTCGGCCTTGCCCAGCTCCATCAGTTAAGGGGCAGGGTAGGCAGGGGGCCTCACAAGTCATACTGCCTGCTCCTTGCCCAGTGGACCAATTCCGAGGACACATACAAACGGCTTAAGGTCATGGAAGAGACAATGGACGGGTTCATAATAGCGGAAGAGGATTTGAAGCTCCGAGGCCCCGGAGACCTCATCGGAACTCGTCAGGCAGGACTCCCTGAGGTCCGGGTGATTGAGGCCCTTTACGACTTGAGCCTGATTAAAAATGCCAGAGACGAGGCGTTCAAATACCTTGAGCAGAATCCCGGACTGAATGCAAACGAAGAGTCGCGGCGCATCAAAGAAGTCCTTAAGGCAAGATGGGAGTCAAGACTCGAACTCGCGGAAGTGGGATGATTTGCTGAAAAGGGGCGTCTTGAGAGAAACTTTTTTTAAAAAGTTTGTATCAAAATATCTTCAAAAACTTTTTGTATTTTTTGCCCAAAAGACCCCCGCCCTGTCAAGATATTGGA
>CAYIRV010000203.1:0-3582 GCA_964365865.1 uncultured Thermodesulfobacteriota bacterium
AGGCGCTGCGGATCCGCCTGGAAGTAACCGGCGTGATGAGGAAAGTGCGACAAATCCGTGCGGAAGTGAAGTGGCAGGCTGCCGATCGCCACCTGATAATCGATGGCACCGCGGCCCGCTACCAACCCCGGTTCCAGGCTTGTCCGGCCGCTGGCGTGAACCGTTGCCGTCGGAAACGAGCGGCGAAACAACGTTTCCAGTTTCGGCGCGCATTCTATATGGCAATGCCGGGCGCGCTGCAGCAAGTCAGGCAGACACGACGCAAACATGATCTGATCGCCGAGGCCCTGCTCGGCATATACCAGGATCGATTTCCCCGCCAGCGGCTGCCCGCTCCATTCCGGCAAGCCGAAATCGCGTGGAATGTAATTGCCTTGCGCGTATTTGCGGGCTTCATAATCGGGCCAGGCTTCGGCAAAACGACCGAGCTTGAGTGCGGCAAGCGCCCGGTTAAGCCGCGCTTCGTGCAGGTCCGGATGCGATGCGAGCAATTTATCGCACAGTTTGAGCGCCTCGTCCGGTTGGCCCCGATGCAGGAGAACCGCGCTGTAATTGCACAGTATGCTCGGATCTTGCGGACTCAGCCGTAAAGCGGTCTCGATATGCTGAATGCCGCGCGCGTACTCCTCGAGATCATTTAACAGCGTATAGCCGAGATTGTTGTGGGCGTAGGCAAAGTCGGGGTTAAGCTCGATCGCCTTCGCGAAATCGGCTGCCGCCTTGCTGTAATCCCGCCGCCGCCGTGCATCGAGCCCGAGATTGTAGATGGCCTCGGGGAAATCGGGCCTGAAGTGTGTCGCCATCAGGAAACAATCTGCGGCGTCCTCGAAGCGGTTCTGATCGAGATGAGACAGCCCCAAGTAGTAGTGCGCCGGGGCATGATCGTGCCTGATGTCAAGCGTTGCACTGAGGTGACGCATGGCGGCGTCATAATCGGCAGGGGACACAACAGCAGGGAAAAGGGGCATGACCCGTCCGCCCACGCCGAGATGTCGGCCATAAGGAGCGCGGCGAAGAAACTCAAGGGCTGGCGGCTCAGCCATTCAACCCTGTATGTTACGCTTGAGCCGTGCCTGATGTGCATGGGCGCGCTCATTCAGGCAAGGATACCGAGGCTTGTTTTCGCGGCCTTTGACCCAAAGGCAGGCGCCTGCGGGTCTTTGTACGATGTGTCTAACGACAAGAGGCTGAACCACAGGCTCGATGTTACATCAGGCGTCTGCGAGGAAGAGGCAAGGGCGCTCTTAAAGGGGTTTTTCAAGGCCCTCAGAGACAAATTGAAGAGGACTTAAAGTATTTCAGGGGGAGATGATGGCAGGAGTATCGGACGAAATCTTCAGGGAGTACGACATAAGGGGCATATTCGGCAAAGACCTTTTGCCGGAGACAGCGGTTCTGATTGCCAAGGCTTACGCGGTTTACATCAAAGACAAAGGGATTTATAAAGACGGCTTTAAGGTAAGCGTGGGCAGGGATGTGAGGATAAGTTCGGACGCCATCTGGGACGCGCTTGTAAACGGGCTTATACAAAGCGGCATAAATGTCGTTGATGTAGGCGTGTGCCCAACGCCGCTGCAGTATTTCTCAATGCACATGTTGAAGGTTGACGGCGGGTTCATGATAACAGGGAGCCACAACCCGCCTGAATACAACGGCTTCAAGGTGAGCGTGGGTAATGAGACCATACACGGAAAGGAAATCCAGAGGCTTAAGGAAATCATAAAGGCAGGGCTTAAGGTCGCGCCAACAAGCGCAATAGGCGGCGTTGAAAAGGCCGACATCATACCCGGATACATTGATTATGTCGCCGGGAATATACAACTCCAGAAGCTTAAAAGGCCGCTGAGGCTCGTCCTTGATTCAGGCAACGGGACCGCGGGCTTTGTAGCGCCAAGGCTTTTAAAAAAGCTTGGGTGCGAGGTTGTCGAGCTTTTCTCGGAGCCTGACGGGAGATTCCCGAACCACCATCCTGACCCCACTGTTCTCAAGAACCTCAAGACGCTGAGCGAAACCGTTGTAAAGGAAAAGGCCGACTTCGGGGTTGCATATGACGGGGATGCGGACAGGCTCGGCGTTGTTGACGAGGCAGGCAATATCGTCTGGGGCGACAAGCTCATGGTGATTTTTTCGAGGGACATACTCGGCAAAAACCCTGGCGCAACGATTGTCGGAGAGGTAAAAAGCTCTCAAACCATGTATGACGAGATAAAAAGGCTCGGCGGAGTCCCTGTCATGTGGAAGACCGGGCATTCGCTCATAAAGGCGCGTATGAAGGAGCTAAAGGCCGCGTTTGCCGGAGAGATGAGCGGCCACATATTTTTCGCCGACAGGTGGTTCGGCTTCGACGACGCGATATATTCGTCATGCAGGCTCGCGGAAATCATGGCGGAAAAGCGGGCCGTTGACGCAGGGTTCGCGTTTTCAAGGCTTTTAAAGGGAGTCCCGGATACATTCGCTACGCCTGAGATAAGAATAGACTGCCCGGACAAGCTCAAGTTCGAGGCCATAGAAAGGCTCGATAAGGCAGTGGGCAAAGGCAGGGGGGACTTTAAAATCAGGGACATCATAAGGATTGACGGCCTTCGCATAAACTTCGACGGCGGCTGGGCGCTCGTGCGCGCAAGCAACACCCAGCCGGTGCTTGTGTTGAGGTTCGAGGCGGAAAACGAGGCCCTTCTCGACAAGGCAAAGGGATTTATAAAGGAAAAATTCAATGAGGCGTGCCCTGAGATAAGGGTGGAGATTTAAGGGGCCGAGCATCTCCCGCATCAAAATCAAGGCTCAAGGGAATATCCCCTTGCTTTATACACATGCTTTGATTATATTATGTGTATTGAGACAGGAGGACATATGTCGAGAACGAATATTGTGCTTGACGACAGGCTCGTTGACGAGGCGTTCCGGCTCACGCGCCTAAAGACAAAAAAAGAGCTTGTAAATTACGCGCTCGAGGAGCTTGTGCGCAAGAGAAAAAGAAAAGGGTTGTTGAAGCTCGAAGGCAGGGTTGCATGGACAGGAGACCTTGCTGAAATGCGGAAAAGCAGGGAATGATACTAATTGACACGAGCGTGTGGATTGATTTTTTCAGAGGCGCTGACACCAGCCGGCGTAAATCCCTTCACAGCCTCATTGACAATGAAGAGGACATTTGCACTACAGAAATAATCCTGACCGAAATTCTTCAGGGTATAAAAAGAGACAGTGATTTCAAGAAGGTCAAAGAGTATCTCCTCGGATTCCCGGTATATTGCCCGGACGGCCTTGATACATACCTGCGGGCTGCCGAAATTTACAGGCATTGCAGAAGAAGGGGCAAGACAGTAAGGAAAACCATAGACTGCATAATCGCGGCCATAGCCATTGAAAACAGCCTGACGCTGTTTCACAATGACAGGGACTTTGAGCAGATAGCGGCGTGCACGGCGCTGAGAACCTTTGATGGCAATAATATCAGATGAAAAAAATATCCTTTTGATGATGGGGTGAGTATGTCCATACCAGATTATCAAACACTGATGTTACCGTTACTAAAGTTTGCTGGTGACAAAAATGAACATCCGGTAGGTGAAGCGAGAGACAAGC
>CAYIRV010000204.1:0-3563 GCA_964365865.1 uncultured Thermodesulfobacteriota bacterium
CCATCATTTTAAGGAACGCGGACAAGAGGCCGTATATACTTGATGTGTCCTGCCCCTCGCGCGTGAATTCAGAGGAAAGCTCGAGGAGATAGCTCGCATGAGTCAGCCTTGTTATGTCGGATTTAAGATTAATAAAGCCGTCAATAAGAGAGGCGTCCTCAACGCGCTGAAGCTCCCCCCTGCCGTTATGAAAGAACATGAGCCTTATAAGCGCCGGCGGGTCGAGCTTGCCGACGAACCTTTTCCGGGACCTCCTAAGTCCTTTTGCCACGGCCTTGACCTTGCCGTAGTCCAGAGTGCAAAAGGCTATTATCGCGTCTGACTCGGCGAAGTTGAAAGAGTTGAGCACAACCGCCTCTGTAGTGTAATGCCCCCTCTTCACAGAAACCCCGCCTTCATGAATACGGTCGCAAGCCCTAAAAATGTAAAAAACCCGCCTATATCGGTGCAGGTGGTTACGAATATGCTCGATGATATCGCCGGGTCGAACTTGAAGCGCTTGAGCGCCAGAGGGATGAGCGAACCGCTCAAGCCCGCGATTGCAAGGTTGGCGGTCATGGCGAGGAAAAGAAGAAGCCCGACCATAATATTGGCCCCGAGAAGATATGCTATCAATATCGCGGCCGCGCCTGTCAGGAATCCGTTGGCAAGCCCCACGGCCGCTTCTTTCATAATCACCCTCTTGGCGTTTTTAATATCGAGTTCCCCGAGCGCGAGGCCCCGGACGATGACCGTGATGGTCTGCGTGGCGGCGTTTCCGCCCATGCCGGCCACTATTGGCATAAGCACGGCGAGCAGAACGAGCTTCTCTATGGTGCCCTGAAAAACCTTTACCACGCTCGCGGCCAGAAACGCCGTCCCGAGGTTCACTAAAAGCCACGGAAAGCGCATCCATATGGACCTCCGCGCAGGGTCAAGCACCCGCTCATCGAGGTTAAGGCCAGCCATCTTGTAAAAATCCTCGAATATCTCCTCCTCTATCACATCCACCACATCGTCAACGGTTATCCGTCCAACGAGCCTGCCCTCCCGGTCAACAACCGGCATACTCATAAGGTCGTACTTCTGGAACATCTTGGCTACCGCCTCCTGATCCAAATCCGTCCTTACCTTTATGGGGTCTTTGTCCGTGATGTCCTTTATATGGGTCTGGGGTCCCGCGACTATCAATTTGTCGAGAGTCAGAACGCCGGTGAGCCTTCCGTAGGAGTCTACGACGAAGACATTCGATATGTTCTCGATATCCTTCGCCTTCCTCCTTATCTCCTCGATAGTCTTCTCGACCGTAGCGTCTTCATGGATGGACACGAGCTCGGCCTGCATCTTTCCGCCGGCCGTGTCCTCGCGATGGACGAGGAGCTTGCGAACCTCTATGGACTCCTTTTTGTCAATGCCTTCGAGGACCTGCTTCGCGTCCTCGGCAGGCATCTCGGAGATTACATCGGCCGCATCGTCGGTCTCCATCTCCTCGACGACCTCGATAAGCTCGTCCTGAGTGATGGAGGCCATGAGCTTTTTCCTGAAGCGCTCGTCAACCTCAAGAAGCACCTCTGATGCAAGCTCAGGCTGAAGGAGCTTGAACAACTCTACAGCCGCGGCCTTGTCAAGACCGGCGAGTATGCGCCCGATGTCTGATGAGTGCAGCCCTGCTATGAGCCTTGACACACTCGCGGTGTCATGCTCCTCGATGAGCTTCTTTATCTCCTCTATATGCTCGTTCCTTACCTCTATCGCCATCTTCTACACCTGAAAAGAGATTTTTTGGGAGGGGGAACTTCGGGCCTTATACAGCGGGCTGAAAGGCAAATTAACACACAAAAAAAAAGGAAGTCAACAGTTAATCGGTGTTTTCGCGGTTTAAGAAAGGCTTTTTGCGGGTTGCGCCCGCGGCGGCTATCTTTCGATGAAGAACGGAGTGTCAATGGCGCGCATCACATGCTCAGTGGTGCTTCCGAGAACCATCTCCACAAGCCTGAGCCTGTGGGACACGCCCATGAAGACCATGTCGTGCCCATTGTCCTTGCAGCGCTTTTCGATTGCATAGGGCGTCTCGCCGGAAAGCTCGACAGGCACGGCCCTTATGCCGTACGGCTTAAGGTAATCCATTGCGTCGCTGAGCGTGCCCGCGTTCTTGTCGCGGCCAACGACGGTGGCCACGGTAAGCGGTAGGCCGAGCGCCTTTACAAGCTCCGCCGCGCTGTGCAGGGCCTTGCCCGCGTTCGGGCTGCCATCAAAGGCCACGAGCGGGTTTGACGGCGGCTTGAAGCCCTTTGGGACCATGAGCACCGGCTTAGGGGACCTTCTTATCAATGCCTCTGTCGTTGACCCGAGGAGACCATATTCAAACCTCTCGTTTATGCCCCTTCTTCCGGCTATTACGAGGTCGCTCAGCTTGGCCTTGCCGCAGATTTCGTTCGTGATTATGCCCGTTGTCACGCGGCCCTCAAAGGGCACGCCCGCCACCCCGCATCTCTCTTTTGCCGACGCCATGATAGAGCCGCCCTTTTCCTCAAGCGCGCTCCTCATCTTGGATGAGAAGTCGAGGAAAGGCTCAAAGCCTATTGACGCCGATATGTCGTGGAGGAACGGGCCTTCGAGGGCGACGATATCAACCACATAAAGCCCTGTTACGGACGCGCCGAGGCCCTTAGCGAGCCAGACGGCGTATTCCACGGCGGCCTTGCCGTATGCCGAACCGTCATGGGCAACGAGTATGTTTTTGATCATACGAGGCTCAGCTCTCCTGCGGGCGCGGCCTCGACAACGACCTCGCCGTCCGCGAGGTCAATCTTGAAAAAGTCCCCTTCCTTCCACTTGACGGTGAGGGGCACCTTTACCAACTCGTCAATCCGCCTCTTGAGGAATCTGGCGCCGTATTTGATGCTGTAGCCTGTGTCAACGATGCTTTCTACCGCCTTTTCCGACACCGCCATATGCTTCCCATACCCCTCGAGGTGGCACCGTATCTTGTCGAGGTGCATGACGGCGAGGATCCTGACCTCTTCCCTCGTTAGAGGGGTGAATACGACTATGTCGTCTATGCGGTTCAGAAACTCAGGCGAGAATCTGTTCTCCACCTCGCGCATGATGTCCTTTTTAACATCCTTCGTTCTCTGGCCTTCGGGCAGGAAGCCTAACGGCCTCACATACTTGCTGAATATGTCAGACCCGATGTTGCTCGTCATTATGATGACCGTGTCGCTGAAATACACCCTCTTGCCTCTGCCGTCAGTGAGCCAGCCTTCGTCAAAAACCTGAAGGAAAAGGTTAAGGACATACGGGTTGGCCTTCTCGACCTCGTCGAGGAGCACGACGGAATAGGGGTTTTCGCGCACAGGGTTCGTGAGAAGCCCTCCCCTCTCCGAGCCGACTATGCCCCTCGGCATGCCTATGAGCTTGTCAATGGCCACGCCGGAGTCCTTGTATTCGCTCATGTCGAGCCTTATCATCTTCTTGTCGTCGCCGAAGAGGAACTCCGCAACAGCCTTCGCAAGCTCGGTCTTCCCCACTCCGGTGGGGCCGAGGAATAAGAGGACGCCGTCGGGCCTCGAGTAGTTCTCCTT
>CAYIRV010000205.1:0-3561 GCA_964365865.1 uncultured Thermodesulfobacteriota bacterium
AAGGTCAACCCTTATAAGCGGCTCGCCGAAGCCGCAGAACACCACCTCGTCGTATTTCTCAGGCTCTGGCCCGGCCGCGCTTACGACATCCGCGAAGTCCGGCTCTTCCCTGAGCCTCAGATAATGCCCCTTGACCGTATATGACTTGAACTTCGCGCAGAATGTGCAGTGATTCGTGCACCTGTTGGTGATATTCAGGTAAAGGGAGTTCCGTATCCTGTAGGCTATCTTAGGCTCTTCTTTTTCCGCGACGCCATCCAGTCCAAAGAGGTCAATGGCGTTAGCGGTCGTGAGCCGGGCGACATCATCGAGGCTCATAGCCTTGATTTCAGCCACGGCCTTTGCAACCTGAACCACATACGAAGGCTCGTTCCTCTGGCCCCTGTGAGGCTCAGGCGCCAAATACGGGCAGTCGGTCTCAATAAGGAGCCTTTCAATGGGAACGGCCTTCACTGTGTCGCGGAGTTTTTGGGCGTTCTTGAAGGTGATATTGCCTGTGAATGAAATGTAAAAATTAGCGTCAAGAGCCTCTTTTGCCTCTTGCGGATTGCCTGAAAAGCAGTGAAAGACCCCGCCTGTGGAAGACGCGCCCTCGGATTGAAGGAGCCCCATTGTGTCATCGTGCGCATCCCTGCTGTGGACAATAAGGGGCAGGTTCAATTCCCTCGCGAGCCCGAGCTGCCTTGCAAAGACCCGTTTCTGCGCGTCCTTCGGGGTCTCGCTCTTGTAATAGTCAAGCCCTGTCTCGCCTATTGCCACAATCCTCTGCCCTTCCCTTGATGGGAGGGGATTGAGGGGAGGGGGAACTTCCTTTTCCCCTCTCCCTGCCCTCTCCCACAAGGGGAGAGGGGAAAAGGAAGTGGTCATTTGGGCGAGCGCAAGTTCTCGTATCTCATTGAACACATCTTCGTTGCTTATATACCTTGCCTCGTGCGGGTGAATGCCGAGGCTGGCGGATATGAAGCCATGCGCCTTGATAAGCTCTATTACCGGCTGAAACCCCTTGAGCCTGTCCCAGCACCCGACGGTTATTATGTGCTTAAGCCCGGCCTCTTCAGCCCTTTTGAGCACCTCTGGCCTGTCAGCATCGTATCTTTCGTCGTCCAAATGCGCGTGCGTGTCTATGAACAGTGGCTTTCCCATCACTCCACCCTCGGAAATAACGGCGGGCATTTCTTTACCCTCAAGCCGTCTTGTATCTTGCCCCATTTTGCATCCTCAGCAAACGAACTGTCCTTGATTTCGGCCTCGATCCCGAGCGCGTCCCAAATCTTTTCTGCCGAAGACGGCATGAAGGGATAGAGATAGATTGCGATGAGCCTCAAACCCTCGGCAAGGGTGTAGAGGACATTGGAGAGTTTTTCTTCGTCTTTATTTTTAGCAAGCGTCCAAGGGGCGGCACGGTCAACATAAATATTCATATTTCTTATAGCCACCGAAACCTGCTCCAAGGCGTCAGAAAACTTAAGCTCACTTATAAGTCTATTAAAATGCCCGCCCAACATTTGTTCAAATAATCCTTTGATAAAATCCTCTCCCCACTGTGTGCTTTCACTTTCCGGTCTTCTTCCGTTCTCACTCCATTCCGGCACCACACCGCCTCTGTACTTCTCTATCATCGCTATTGTCCTGCTTAAGAGGTTCCCTAAGTCGTTAGCGAGGTCCGAGTTAATCCTCCTCTTAAGCGCACTTATGGAAAAATCGCCGTCAAGGCCGAATGGGACCTCGCGCAAAAGGAAATACCTGAACTGGTCAACCCCGTATTTTTTGACGACATCTTCAGGGTCAACCACATTGCCCTTGGATTTGCTCATCTTCGCGCCCTCGACAGTCCACCACCCGGGGGCAAAGACCTTCCTGGGCAGGTCAATCCCGGCCGACATGAGGAAAGCGGGCCAGTAAACAGAGTGGAACCTGAGGATGTCCTTTCCTATAAGATGCACATCAGCGGGCCAGCAGCCCTCCTCTTCAGGATACCCAGCGGCAGTAAGGTAATTGGTAAGCGCGTCGAACCAGACATACATGACATGCCGTGGGTCTCCGGGCACTGGTATGCCCCATGAGAAGGTCGTCCTGCTGACGCTTAAATCCCTTAACCCCTGTTTTATGAAGCTTGTGATTTCGTTCTTTTTCGTCTCTGGCTGGATGAAGTCAGGATTTTCCTCTATGTGCTTAAGGAGTTCATCGCCGTATTTGGAGAGCCTGAAGAAGTAGCTCTCCTCCTTGAGCCTCTCGACAGGTCTGTTGCAGTCAGGGCATTTCCCGCCTATGAGCTGGGTCTCGGTCAGGAAGGTCTCGCACGGCGTGCAGTACCAGTCCTCGTATTCCCCGAGATATATGTCGCCGTTTTTTGCCACGGCCTCCCAGAGGTGCGTCGCGGCCTTTATGTGCCTTTGTTCGGTTGTGCGGATGAATCCGTCATTGGATATATCAAGCGTTTTCCAAAGCTCTTGAAACCTCGCCACTATCGAGTCAACGAATTCCTTGGGGGACTTTCCCGCGGCCTTTGCCGCCTTCTCCACCTTCTGGCCGTGCTCGTCCGCGCCTGTGAGGAAAAAAACATTAAAGCCTTCGAGCCTTTTGAACCGAGCGAGAGCGTCGGCGGCCACGGTAGTATACGCGTGGCCGATGTGCGGCAGGTCGTTCACATAATAAATGGGAGTTGTTATGTAAAAGGTCTTCTCAGTCACCTTGCTTATCCACCGGCCAGGGGGTTGTTGTTCTCTTTAGGCGCTCCGCCGGGTTTATCTGCGGGCTTGTCTCCGGGTTTTTCTGGAGGCTTATCCGTGGACGTTTCAGCCGGCTTCTTGTGGCAGCCTCCTCCTGTGTGCATGCCGTACTCGTAGCTCAGGCAGCACATGAGACGGCCGCATATCCCTGATATCTTGGCTGGGTTTAAGGCGAGGTTCTGCTCCTTGGCCATCTTTATGGTTACAGGCTCGAAGTTTGACAGGAACGAGGAACAGCAGAGCATCCTGCCGCAGGGGCCTACGCCGCCTAACATCTTTGCCTCGTCCCTGACGCCGATTTGGCGCATCTCTATCCTCGTGTGGAACTCGGAGGCCAAGTCCTTTACCAATTCCCTGAAGTCAACCCTGACATCGGATGTAAAGTAAAATATGGCCTTGCTCGAATCAAAAAGATACTCCACCCTCACGAGCTTCATTGGCAGCTTGAACTTCGTTATCTTCTCCCTGCATATTTTAACGGCCTCACCCTCTCTTTCGATATTGAAGCCCTGCCTTTCCATGTCAACCGTGTCGGCCTTGCGGATTACCTTCTTAAGCTGCCGCGGAAAGCTTGCCCTGTCGAGCTCGTGCGGGCCGTAAGCGATTGTCCCGAACCCGAGCCCCTTTTCGACCTCGACTATGACATTGTCGCCAGGGCGGATATCAACGCCCATGCAGTCAAAGTCATAGACCTTGCAAGCCTGCCTGAACCTTACGCCCGCTATCTTCACCCTGTCTTCCATCGCAAAACTCCTTTATATACAGAGCGTCATAACTTCGCATACCCGCGTTGGGGGGCGCGGGCTGGTGTGGGCGGGGCGGGTTTATAGAA
>CAYIRV010000206.1:0-3520 GCA_964365865.1 uncultured Thermodesulfobacteriota bacterium
TCGGGCTCGTGCCTGTGTCAATATCCCGCATACTCGCCTCTGTATTCTATTCGCGCAAGGATACGGCGACCCCTGTGTGGGCCGGCCTCGTATCATTTGTCTTCAATGTCATATTCTCGTTCCTGCTCATAGGCTCTCTTTCACACTCAGGGCTCGCGCTCGCGGCCTCGCTTGCGGCCTTTGCCAACATGCTCGTGCTCGCGTTCATGTTAAGGCTGAAGTTCGGAAGGTTCGGCCTAAGGGAAATCCTCGGCTCAGGCATGAGGGCGGTTGCGGCCTCTCTTGTCATGGGCGTTGTTATATACGGCATAATGTTTTTTGTCCGCATGGAATCTTCAGGTTATTTTTTCAAAGCCGCCTTTCTTGCGCTCGCCGTGTCATCCGGCATCGCTGTTTATCTTTTTGCGGCGAAAATTCTGAAGGTGCGCGAGCTATCGTTTTTAAAGGGCTTTTTGAAAAAGGGGTCTAAAACTGCAACCGAAATACCCTCAAAATGAATAAGGGGCGAAAACCACGGAACAGCTTGAATATAAAGAGGAAGATGGTGCTTAAAAAATAAGCAATCATCAGCGCGCCCATATAGAATGGTTTTGAGATTTTTTGCATAGGGCGGCTTGTCAACAGCTTATCAACAGCAGGTGGGGACATCGTTCAAAGACATTGATTTCATTGTTCTTTATTTTTGCCCTTTTTGGAATCCTGCCACAGTCTTTCCATCTCATCCATTGTGGCGATTGACAGGTCAACGCCTTTTTTCTTTAGGGAGTTTTCTATGTAATGAAAGCGCTGGATGAATTTGCCGATGGTCTTTCTCAAGGCGTCTTCAGGGTTTATCTCGAGGAATCTCGCCGCATTCACAATCGTAAACAAAATATCCCCGATTTCCTCCTCCATATCCTTTACATCCTCTGAATAGACAGCGGCCTTGAACTCTTCAATCTCCTCATCCACCTTTTTCATGACATGCCGTATGTCTTTCCAATCAAAGCCGGCCTTTGCAGCCTTGGCGCTTACCTTGTGCGCCCTTAAAAGCGCCGGCATCACCTCTGGCACGCCGGAGAGGCAGCCTTGGTCCGCCTTTGCCTTAGCCTCTTTGGTTTTGATTTCAGCCCAGCGCTTAAGGACCTCGTCAGCCGTGTCCGCCTTTGCGTCTCCGAAGACATGCGGATGTCGCCGTATCATCTTGTCAACTGAGCCGTCTATCACGGAACTCATGTCAAAGAGGCCTTTTCCCCTGCATATCTCCGCAACGAATATAATCTGAAAGAGCAAATCCCCAAGCTCTTCCTTGATTGCGTCCGCTTCCCCTGAATCAATGGCTGATATGACCTCATATGCCTCTTCAATGATGAACGGCACAAGGCTTTCAAGGGTCTGCTCCTTGTCCCACGGGCAGCCCTGAGGCCCGCGCAGGCGCTCCATCAAGGCCGTAAGCTTTTCTATATCCGGTTTATTCACGGCCGATTGCCTCTTATGCGCTCAAGTTCTTCTTTTGTATTGATGTTTTCAACCGAGGCTGCGATGTCAATGGCCGGAAAATCGTCCTCAGTAAGTTTTTTGACCCGGATTTTTTCTATAAGGGACGATAGCCTCAGGTCTTTTTCCTTAATGAGCGCCTCTATCTGCTTCATGCAGCTTTTGGAATAGAGCGCGTGCATGGGGTGGAACCTTCCCTGAATGAACGGCACGACCGCGTCTCCTGCGGGATTTTCGATAACCTTTTGAATGGCGTTTTTATTAAGGAAAGGCATGTCGCAGGCAGCCACGAACACATGGCTGCCTGTAGAATGGAAAAGCGCGGTATATATGCCGCCGAGGCTTCCGGTGTCCTTGTGTATGTCGGCGTAAACCCTTGTTGAAAGACCTTGGTAAAGGAGCGGCTCGTTAGCTATGATGATGGTTTCGTTGAATATGTCTTTAAAAACCCTTACTGTCCTTTGTATTATTGTTTCATCGTTGATTTTTATAAGGGCCTTGTTCTCGCCCATGCGCCTGCTCGTTCCCCCTGCAAGTATGGCCCCTGTCATCTTTTAACCCTGATTTCAATCTCCCTTGCCTTTGAACAGTGCTTGAGGCTTTTAACCATGCCGATGACAGCCTCTTTGAGCATGGCGTCAATGAAAGGCTTCAAGGCCACTACCTTGCCGTCTGCCACGAGTGTCAGGCCCACCCCGCTTTTCTGCTTTAAAAACATTTTCTCAATTAGTCCGGCTATGGGTTTATGTCCGTCGAGCGGATAGACCGGCACACTAACGGCTTTGAGTGTTGTATCCGTGGCTATTGCAATTAGTCCCTTGTTCTTAAGGCACACCGGTTTTTTCTTGTTCGCCTTTCTTATGACCTCGATTTTAGGGAAAGGCCCTTTTTTGTAACCCTCTGTTATGACTATGTCCGCGTCATGGAAAAACGACGACGCTATGCGCTCAGGCGGCCATTCGCCTTTGACATCCTTGAGCACAGCGAGTTTTCCGGGGCAAGAGAGGACTACGGTCTTTGCCCCGGCCTTCTTATGTCTCCACGAGTCCTTGCCCTCTTGGTCGAGCTCAAAGCCGTGGGCATCGTGCTTGATGGTGCCTACGGAATAGCCTTTTCTGACAAGTTCTTTTACGATTTTTTCGAGGAGTGTGGTTTTTCCGCTCCCTGATGTGCCTACAATGGATACGACCGGGGTCATCACTGGTCAACCTCTTTTATGGCCTTTTCTTCAAGCTCATGCCTCGTGTCAGCGGCCTCCCCCGCAGCCCTTGCCCGCTTAGGGGCAGAGGTCAGGGTTTTGGTATAGGTCTCCATTATCTCCTTGGCGGACTTCGGCTCAGGCTTCTTTTCCTCCTTTTTCCCTTCGCAGGAGGAAATGGCCATTGACAAAAACAGCGCGATGAGGATTGCGGCAGCCTTTTGCACAAAAACCCCCTTTACATGGATAGTCACCGATAATATACTACGGTTTACGGTGATAGTAAATAGTGGAAAGAGGGTTTTTGAGGCCTTGCAGAAACTGTGCGCAAAAAGAGCGAAGCAGGATGAAAGTCCGTGATATAATCAAGCATATAGAGAAAGACGGCTGGTATCTTGTTGCGACAAGAGGAAGCCACCGGCAGTACAAGCATCCTGCTAAACCGGGCCGTGTGACAATAGCCGGGCATCCCGGCGATGACTTGGCCCAAGGTACGCTCAACAGCATCTTGAAACAGGCCAAGATACAGATAAAGGAGGAAAAATAATATGCGCCGTTTCCTTATCGTGATTGAAAAGGCTGGCGGAAACTACTCGGCCTACTCGCCGGACCTTCCGGGTTGCGTGGCCACCGGGGCTACGAGGGAGGAGGCTGAACAAAACATGCATGAGGCCGTTCTGCTGCATATTCACGGCCTCAGGGAGGACGGCCTGCCGGTTCCAGAATCGCAGTCCTTCGCGGAATTTTTAGCCGTCAACGAATGACCATATGCGCAGGGAACTGGCTGGCTGAACCCGCCGATTAGGTTGTTCATTGAAAGACCATGCCCAAATGAAAATATCGAAG
>CAYIRV010000207.1:0-3516 GCA_964365865.1 uncultured Thermodesulfobacteriota bacterium
AGCGCTCATCAAGATGGTTGAAAGCCCCTGATGAGGCCGACGAATTTACCGGCTTTAGATGCCTCAAGGCCGCAAAATGAGCCTGCGCGATCAAAACCCGTGAAAATCCCCCGCGAAAAACCGCGTGGAATGTGACAAGCAGGGGATATTACGATTGTCCTTCGCTCGCTCTGCTCGCTGTGCTTGTTGATTTCCCGGACTAAATAAGTTATATTTGGTAAATGGAAAAAAACTCGGGCAAAGGCTCGTCAGCGGGCGCCGCAGTTGCCGATGAGAACGAAAAAAACCATAGGCTCAGGCAGCTCGCCACATTCAGCGAGATAGGCAAGGCCCTTGCTTCCACACTGGACCTCAAGGAACTCCTGAATGTAGTAATGGAGAAGATAAACGAGCTGCTCCATCCCAAGAACTGGTCCCTCCTCCTCATAGACGAAGAAACAAACGAAATGAGATTCGAAATCGCCGTAGGCCCGGGCGCGGAAAAGATACGGGATTTACGGCTGAAGGTCGGCGAGGGCGTTGCCGGATGGGTCGCCATGGAGAAGAAACCGCTCCTCGTGCCCGATGTGAGCAAGGACCCGCGCTTTTTCAAGAAGGCGGATGAGATATCGAACTTCAAGACCCACTCGATTATATGCGTCCCGCTCATATCCAGGGGTAGGTGTTTAGGCGTAATAGAGCTCCTCAACTCCGTTGGCAGCTTCGGCGAAGAAGACCTACTGCTCCTTACGACCCTTGCGGATTACACGGCCATCGCCATAGAGAACGCCATATTCTTCAAAAAGGTGCAGGAGCTTACCATCACCGACGACCTTACGAAGCTCTACAACTCGCGCTTTCTCCACAGCAGGCTCGAATACGAGGTCGAACGCGCGAGAAGGTTCAAATACGACCTCTCGATGATTTTTTGCGACCTTGACGCGTTCAAGGAGATAAACGACAAACACGGACACCTTTGCGGCAGCAAGCTATTAAGGGAGGTTGCCCAGATATTCATTAATACCATAAGGACCGTTGACATGGCGTGCAGGTACGGCGGGGACGAGTTCATGGTCGTGATGCCCGGCACGCCCAAAAAGAACGCGGTGGTGGTGGCGGAAAAACTCCGGAGAGCTATAAGCGAAAACCTCTTTTTAAAGGAAGAGGGCGTTAACGCCCATCTGACAGGCAGCTTCGGGGTGTCCTCATTCCCTGACGACGCCGAGGACAAAAACGACCTCATACACTTGGCGGACAACGCCATGTACAGGGTCAAGAACATGAGCAAGAACGGAGTGGCAGAGGCGTAAGAACGGAATTCTCTCATTGAGCCGCGGAATAAAAAAGCGGGCAGGATAATCCTGCCCGCTTTACTTTTCGTCCAAACCTTTAAAATCCCCCGCAAAAAAAACCGCGGATTTGACAAGTAAGGAACTTAAGTTTGTAATTCGCTCGCTACGCTCGCTGTGCTTGTTGAATCCCTAAGACGCCTTTGCCTTTTCCTTTGCCCCTGTCTTTGTCTCAGAGCCCTTACCTGCCTTTGGCCTTGCCTTGGTCTTTGCCGCGGCCGTTGCCTTTGACTGGGCCTTTTTCCTCGGGGCCTTTGCCTTGGCCTCTGGCTGCGGGGCCCCTGATTCAACAAGTTCGATTATAGACATATGGGCCGAGTCCCCGGGCCTCAGCCCGAGCTTCATTATCCTCGTGTATCCGCCATTTCTCGAAACATAGCGGCCTGCCACCTCTGAAAACAACTTGGTAACAGCCTCTTTGCTCCTCATGAACGCAAAGGCCAAGCGCCTCGATGAAAGACTGCCCTTTTTGCCGAGCGTTATCATCCTCTCCGCGTATTTCCGGAGCTCCTTGGCCTTCGGGAGCGTTGTCTTAATCCTCCCGTGCATCACGAGGTCGTTCGTCATGTTGGCGAACATCGCGCGCAGATGGCTGTATGTCCTGTCAAAACGTTTTTCGTCTCTGTTGTGCCTCATATGATTACCTTTAAGTGGTTTCCTTCCCTTCGACGTGTACGCCCTCAAGGTCCTTCTTGGAAGGGAAGCCGTCGAGCTTCATGCCGAAATCCAGCCCCATGCCCTTAAGTATTTCCTTTATCTCGTTCAAGGACTTCCTGCCGAAGTTCTTTGTCTTGAGCATCTCCTGCTCTGTCTTCTGCACCATCTCGCCGATGTATTTTATGTCAGCGCCCTTAAGGCAGTTGGCCGACCTGACCGAGAGCTCGAGTTCGTCAACCGTCTTATAGAGGTTTTCGTTGAATCTGGGCTTGGCGTCAGACCTTTCCAGAGCCATGACCCCGGCATCCTCTTCCTCGAATGTGATAAAGACCGAAAGCTGGTCCTTCAGTATCTTGGCCGCTACGGCCACCGCGTTCTGCGGGTCTATGGCGCCTGTGGTCCAGATCTCGAATGTGAGCTTGTCATAGTCGGTCCTGTGCCCAACCCTCGCGTGCGTTACATTGTAATTTACCCTGAGAACCGGCTGGAATATGGCGTCAATCGGGATGGTGCCTATGGGAGTGCCCGGCACCTTGTTCCTCTCGGCTGGCACATATCCCTTGCCTGTAACCGCGGTCAACTCGCACTCGAACTTCGAGTCCTTGGACACGGTCGCTATGTGCTGGTCAGGGTTCAATATCTCGACTGTGGAGTCGCAGATGATATCCCCGGCCTTGACCGACACATCGTTGCCCGCCTTTATCCTGAGGGTCTTGGGGCCTTCGCCGCTTATCTTAAGCCTTACCTGCTTGAGGTTCAGGATGATATCGGATATATCCTCCTTTACCCCCGGTATGGACGAGAACTCATGGAGCACCCCGTCAATCTTCACGCTCGTGATGGCGGCGCCCTGAAGCGCGGAAATAAGCACCCTTCGGAGCGCGTTGCCGAGCGTTATCCCGAATCCCCTTTCCAGCGGCTCGGCCACAAACTTGCCGTATGTAGAGGTCAGCGTCTCTTTTTCGGCCTCGAACTTCTTAGGTTTGATAAGGTCACGCCAGTTCTTCTGCATTGTGCCCCCATTTTTAAGTAAATTACGGTTGAGCGGGTAATCCTGTATGAACTTACTCCCTTATCTCCTGCCCCGAATAATATCCCTATTACTTCGAATACAGTTCGACCACGAGTTGCTCGCTTACAGGCATGGTTACATCGTCCCTTCTCGGAAGCCTCGCCACAACTCCCTTCATGTTGTCCTTGTCGAGCGTAAGCCACTCCGGAACCCCGCGCCGCTCGACTGTTTTAAGGTTTTCGGCAAGCCTCGCGACCGCCTTCTTCGTCTGGGCGACATCCACCGCATCGTTGGCCCTGACCTTGCAAGACGGGATGTCGGTCTTCTTTCCGTTCACGCGGAAAAAACCGTGGGTCACGAGCATACGGGCCTCTGACCTCGATTGCGCGAAACCGAGCCTGTAGACGACATTATCGAGCCTTCTTTCAAGGAGCGTTATGAGGTTCTCGCCGGTAATGCCCCTTGCCCTCTCGGCCCCGAGGAATGTGTTCTTGAACTGCTTTTCCTGAAGCCCGTATA
>CAYIRV010000208.1:0-3488 GCA_964365865.1 uncultured Thermodesulfobacteriota bacterium
AAAAAAAGGGGGAAGGCTTTTAGCCTTCCCCCTTTTATGGACTCCGGAACGCCTTCATTCCGGACTATACTGCTCTCCTGCTGTTACAGACCGCCCCTGTTGTGGCAGAGCTGGCAACCGCGGGTTGCAGTAACCGGGTTGCCGTCCTGCGCGCCTGCGCTGACCGCGGAGGTGTAGTTCCACCTCAGGAGGTCGTAGTAAGGCGACCCGTGCGGGAAGTGGCAGGACAGGCAGAATACCCTGTCCGCTGTCCCGTCCTGCAGATACCATGTCTTGTTTGCAGCAGAGCCGCTTACGACAGGCACTGCTTGGCCTGCTATAGTCTCATCGTAGTTCGGGAAGGTCTCATCTATAATCTTGACGCTTGCGCCTGAGAGCCCGGCCGCGCCTGCCTCAACGATTATGTTATTGACCGGGTGTCTCTTCCAATCGCCCTGAGCGCCCATGCCGCCCGCGTTGTTCGTGCCGTCGTTGGCCTCATGCCAGTTGTCGTGGCAGGCCGCGCACCAGTTGGCGATGTCGGATGAGTAGTAGTTGCTGTTCGGGCTGTCTGTTGAGGCTGTGCCCGACATAGCACCTTGGAACATGGGCCATATGGCTGTGGTGGTAGCTGTCGCGCTTACAGCACCGGTGCTTGCGTCAATCGGCTCATAGTTGCCGCCTGAGCCTGATAGGCCTGTTATGCCGCCTATGTAGCTTGAGGTGTTGGCGATTGTAAACAGGCCCTGCGCATCAGGGGATACTCCGCCGCCAGAGCCTGTAGGCTCCTTCCTAAGCATGCGGTATGTGTTGGCGATTGCCGATGTGGTGAAGCCGCTCTCGACGCCGTGCGGGTCGTGGCAGTTGGTGCATGTAAGGTAATCGAGAGCGCCGTCCGCGGAACCCGGAGGCACTACCGCCGTTGCGCCTAATGAATGGCCCTTTCCGAGGCCATTTGCGTTGCCGGTGCAAGTCCATGTGGTTATGCCTGAGCTTGGGGCTCCGCCGCATTCATCGTTAAAGTCCCCGCCGGCGCCTATCCTATTGAAGCTCGTGTCCTGATTCCACGGGGATGACGCGCCCCCGAGAAGGACCTTTGGGGCTGTCCTTGTGTGCGGCGCGTGCATGTCGGTGGCGCGTATGCCGTCCGCGCTGTGGCACTGGAGACACAGGTTATGGATGTTGGCCCTCGCTGATACCGCCCCCCTCAGAAGTATGAGTGAGCCTCCGCCAGCGCCATCCGAGTTTGCGCTGCCGTCAACAAGCGAATTCCTTCCCTGGCTGTTGTGCATGGTATGACAGCCTCCGCAAACCAGGCCGCCTGCGCCTCTATGGATGGCCCATGAAGGCGTTGAGGCTAAAAGACCCATACCGATTGCCGCAACTGCTGTAAGTGCAAGTCTTTTTAGGTTTTTCATATAGAATCCTTTTTTGAGTTTTTTTGAAAATCCTTGTTGCTTTCTTAGCGCAGGGCTGACATGAGGCAAAAAAAAGTGCCTCATCAGGCTTTTTCTTCGCCTTCTGAGGCACTCATTACCTCACAACCGTTTCCGGGCTGTCATGGCCCGATATAAGCTGCGCCGCTTCTTCTAAGTCTTAGGTGAAATATATCAAATTTAGAACTTCCTGTCAACATGAAAATTAAAAAATTTTAATTAAATTTAAATATAGCTGATTTTTAAGGGTTTTTATCTGCTTCTCAGCCATCAATCACCTTAACATACGCCTCCCTTGAGCGTATGCCCTGCCATGTTCCGAGCCTGTTGATGACCCCCTCACCCTCCCCTCTCCCCCTGTGGGGAGAGGGGAGGGTGAGGGGCATAAATGATGATACCATATAGCCTTGACACCATACATGCAACAGGGTAGCATAGGGATACAAATGTATCCCTATGCTTGAAAAACTTACGAAAAGGCAGAAGGCAATATTCTCCTTTGTAAAGGGTTTTATAGAAGAAAGCGGCTATCCGCCTTCTTTAAGGGAGATATGCTCGTCATTCGGCATAAAGTCTCCTAAAAACGCGGTAAAGCACCTGGATGCCATTGAAAAAAAAGGCTTTATAAGGCGGGGGAAAAACATGGCGCGGGCTATAGAAGTAACCGGAGGCGCGTATGCCCCGGCTGTGATGGTCCCCATAGCAGGAAATGTCAGGGCAGGCAGTCCGCACCTTGCCATTGAGGACATACAGGGCCATGTGGCTCTCGACAGCCGTTTTTTCAGGTGTGCGGGCGCGTTCCTTCTCAAGGTTCAGGGCCAGAGCATGACAGGCGCGGGCATAGAAGAAGGGGACTATGTGCTCGTAAGTCCGGATGAAGAGGTCTCAAACAACGACATCGCCGTTGTCATGCTCGACAACGAGGCCACTGTAAAGAGGTTTTTAAGAACCTTGGATACGGTAACGCTGAAGCCCGAAAACCCTGAGTTCGATGCTTTGCATATAAAGGAAGGCTCAGGCAGGGGATTCGATATTATAGGCAAGGTAATATCAGTCATAAAAAAAATAGGTTGATGCTATGGCAGAGGAAATACGCGAGATTGTAAAGGTATTGGTAATCTTTGACGCAGGGATTAGGCCGATAAAATTCCGGTGGAGAGGCAAGGTGTATCCTGTAAAGGATGTAACGCACTCGTGGAAGTCAAAGGATGGAGGGGTGCAGCTCATGCATTTCGCGGTAACAGACGGAGGCGCGCTCTATGAGCTCAGCTACAATCCGTCAACATCGCGCTGGCTCCTCGAAAGCGTGGAGCCGTGAGCCGTATAGTCATGCACATAGACATGAACGCCTTCTTCGCGTCGGTCGAGCAGAGGGTGAACCCCAAACTCAGGGGAGAGCCTATTGCCGTCATAGGCTCGTCAAAAAGGACCGTCATAACCACGGCCTCATACGAGGCCCGTAAATACGGCGTAAAGACCGGCATGAACACATATGAGGCAAAAAGGCTTTGCCAGCAGATAATTTTTGTAGTCGGCGACAATTCAAGATACACTGATGCATCAGAGCGGGTCATAAACATACTCAAGGATTTTTCCCCAAAGCTCGAGGTCTTTTCAATTGACGAGGCGTTCATTGACATGACAGGGCAAGGCTCCACAGGGGCTAAAGACGCCGCGTTCTCGATAAAGGACAGGCTCAGGAAAGACCTCGGCCTGACATGCTCGATAGGCATAGCTCCGAATAAGCTCCTCGCAAAGTTGGCCTCAGACATGGAAAAGCCTGACGGCCTTGTCGTGTTCAGGGATGGAGACGCCTGGCGCATCCTTGAAAACCTGCCTCCGTCCGCCCTTTGCGGCATAGGCCCTAAGACAGCCGAGGCCCTCGAAGCAATGGGCATAAGGACATGCGGAGAGCTTTCAAGATTTTCCGCCGGCCTTTTAAGGGCGCGGTTCGGCATATCCGGCGAAAGATTAAGCCTCATGGCAAAGGGCATTGATGCCGCTCCTGTCCTGCCCATGGGCGAGGAGGGGGAGGCAAAGAGCATAGGCCATTCCATGACCCTGTCCGAGGAT
>CAYIRV010000209.1:0-3472 GCA_964365865.1 uncultured Thermodesulfobacteriota bacterium
GTAAAGGACTGCACCGTGCCGGGAGGCATAGAGCTCAAGGACAACCTCGCGGTCGTCAACTACGCCCTTGCCCCGCAAAACAACGAGTCAACAAAGAGGTGCCCCACGGACTGCATATTCGCGGGTATAGAGGAGAAGGTTACAAAGGAAAACTACTACCGAGATGTCCATGCCGTGGCAGCGCCCGCTATTTCCGCACCCTCCTGATGGCTTAACAATTAATAATCTAAACTTAATGGATTTTTAATCTATTTTTTGCTACCATAGTAAAGTAATGTCCTTGATGCCGCGCCCTAAAGCGCGGTTTGTTTTAAGGGCGTCATAGATATGAATTTAGCTTACAGACATTATATCCTCAAGGGGGGCGTGGCCCTGTTCTTGCTCATCATGTCCATCTCATCCTGCAAAGTGGCGGGTGAGAAGGCTATGACGCCGGAGTCTATAAGGGGAGGGGAGACGCGGGAAACCATGTCGCCTCTTTATTTTACCGGGTCTGTCAGGGACGCGTACCAGATAGCCAAGGAGATACCGGATGTCCTCGACGGCCTGCACTGCTACTGCGAGTGCAAGAAGAACTTCGGGCACAAGAGTCTCCTTACATGCTATGTTGACGAACACGCCAAGCACTGCGACTTATGCCTGAACGAGGCCTTCATGGCAGGCGAGCTTCACAGGCAGGGCATGGATGCGGTGTCAATAAGGAAGGCGGTTGACAAGAGGTTTTCAAATCAGGGTCATTAGGAGAGGACACCTTTGGGTTCAAAGAAATACATCATCGGCATAATCCTGGCCGCGATTGTCGTGGGTGTTGCCGGCTATCTCGTCGGCTACAAGTCCAAAAGCCCGGCCCCGGGGCAGGGGACTGAAACATCGGCCCCGGGTCAAACCGACGCGTCTTTGCTCGTAGCCGAGCTTGAGGCCGGCCTGAGGAAAAACCCGGACGACCTTGCGGCGCTCCGCCGGCTTGCCGACGCGTATTTCGACATCGCGCAGTTCGACAAGGCTGCGGACCATTACAAGAGGCTCGCCCTGAAAAGCAATGATGTTGACCTGTATAACGAGATAGGCATTTCCCTGCACTATGCAGGCAGGTCTCCTGAAGGCATAAAGTATATAGACGAGGGCATAAAGAAAAACCCCGGGCACCAGAGGATATGGCTTACCAAGGGCTTTATCATGGCCCACGGCATAGGGGACCTCAAGGCCGCGAGAACGGCGTGGGAGAAGGCCCGGTCATTGAACCCTGACAGCCCCATAGGCAAGGCCGCGGGCGATTATCTTGCGGAGATTAACAAGCAGGCGGTCAGGTAGCGGACATGGATAACAAGGTAGAGAGCGGAACCGGCAAGACCGCCGGCAACAGCCAGCTCAAGACACTCAAGACAGTTGGGCAAGCCCTCTGGAGGTTTTTCAACTCGTTAAAGCTGACCTTAACCGTCCTTATCGCGCTCGCCGTTTTTTCCATACTCGGGACAATCATAGAGCAGAACCAGCCGGTGGAGGCTTATCTCGGCGACTACGGCGAGGGGTGGACAAAGGTCATACTCGCCGTGCGTCTGAACGACATGTACCATTCGCACTGGTTCACGACCCTGCTCGTCGTGCTCACGCTTAACATCATCGTATGCACGCTCGAAAGGTTCCCTCCCAAGTGGAGGTCGCTCATACACCACAAGCCTCTCCGGTTTGACCCCAAGCTCATCGAAAAATGCGCGCACCATGAGAGCGCCACGCTCGAAGATGGCGCGGCCTCGATAAAGGAAAAGGTAATAAGAGGGCTTAAGAAGAAGAGGTTCAAGGTTGTCGAGGTAGAGGCCGAAGGCGGCTACGGCCTCTACGCATGGAAGGGCAGCATCGGGAGGCTTGGTTCGGACGCCACGCATGTAAGCCTGCTCCTTATACTCCTCGGCGCCATTGTGGGGAGTTTCATGGGGTTTAAGGACTTCAAGGGCATATATGTCGGAGGCGCGATAGATGTCCCGAACGCGGACTTCAGCCTCAGGCTCGACAAATTCTGGATAGAGCATTACGAGACCGGGCAGATAAGGCAGTATAACAGCCTGCTGACGGTCGTTGAGAACAACAAGGATGTTCTTTCAAAGCAGATATGGGTGAACGAGCCGCTTTACTACAAAGGCATAAGGTTTTATCAGTCGAGTTTCGGCACGGCGTGGGACAGGGTGGACGAGGCCGAGTTCGCCTTCCTGAAAAAGGGCAAGGAAGAGCCTGAGACCCCGGTAACCGTGAGATGGGGCGGGAGCGCCGGGCTTCCGGGAAGCCCCTATACCGTCCGGCTTGTAGGATATGTGTCGGACTTCGCGTTTGATGAAAGCACCAAGCAGGTGGTGTCCCGCTCCGGCGAGGCCGACAACCCGGCGGCAATGGTCGAGATATCCAAGGACGGGACGCTCGTGGGCAAGTCATGGATTTTCCTGAAATACCCGCGTGTATTCCCGTCAATACCGGATTCAGGGGACCATGTCGTGTTCACCGGGTACCGCGGCGTCATGTATTCCGGAATATCAATTAACAAGGACCCTGGAACCAACATAGTCTGGGCAGGGTCCCTCGTGATGGGCTTAGGTTTTTACCTCGCGTTCTTCGTGTATCACAGGCGAGTGTGGATATATGTGCGCGAGTCCGGGGAATCAACGGAACTTAAGATGGGCGGCATAGTGAACAAGAACAACTTTGTATTCGAGAAGGAGCTCAAGGACATAATGGACGGGGTAAAGGGCTTAAAGGCTAAGTAAAACAGGGGGCTTTGGGATGATACTATCGCTGCTTTTCTTCACATTCTCCTTCATATTTTATTTCGTGACCGCGCTTTTCTATGTTGCCAACTGGGTGTTCAACAGAAAATGGCTCGGGCAGACAGCCACCGGCATGGCGTATCTGACCCTGTTCTCGACCACGATGATACTGATTGCAAGGGCAGGCGAATCCGGGCACGCGCCGTTCTCAAACCTTTTCGAGTCAATGGTGCTCTTCATATGGGCCACGAACATCGGGTACCTCCTATTGGAGTACAGGCACAAGTTCAAGGCCATAGGCGCGTTCGTCATGACCTTCGAGGTCTTAGCCATGCTCTCGGCCTCCCTTCTTTCGTATAAGTTCAAGAGCATCGAGCCTTTGAACCCGGCCCTGCAGAGCAAGTGGCAGTGGCTGGTTGACCTCTTGAAACCATTCGGCTTTGAAAAATACGCCATAGGCTGGCTCGACTTCCATGTGTTCACCACATTCATAGGCTATGCGGCCTTCGCCATATCCTTTGGCCTGAGCATCATGTACCTTATAAAGAACAGGAGCGAGCTTAGGGGGGGAGTAAACAAGCTCCTTGAGACATTTCCGGATTCGAGCACATTGGACGAGCTTTCCTACAGGGCCATAGCGTGGGGTTTTCCGTTCCTCGCCACAGGCATCATCTCAGGCGCGGTCTGGGCCAACTACAGCACGGCCAACAAGCTGTTCC
>CAYIRV010000210.1:0-3469 GCA_964365865.1 uncultured Thermodesulfobacteriota bacterium
GCGCTTCTTCCGCAGACCAGGAAGAAGGACTCCTTCGTAATAGCCGAGAGGATACGGACTTCCGTCGAGGAGCTGAAGGGCTCATTCTGCTTATACCCGATATGGCCGACCGTAAGCATAGGCATAGCCGAGTTTCAGGCCGACGCAAATAACATTGACGACCTCATTGACAAGGCGGACAAGGCCATGTATCTGGCCAAGCGGATGGGCAAGAACAAGACGGTCATCTATGAATGACAAATCGGTTTTCAACATATGCCCTGACAGCGAGTTCTTCGGAAGGCAGAAGGAGATTCTCCGTATAACATCCATGGCCGCGGCAACAGGAAGGCCGTCGCCGAGCGTGTTCCTTACCGGCAAAAGGTGGGCCGGCAAGACCGAGTTTTTAAGGCGGACGCACAAGGCCCTTTTCTGGGAACAGGCCGTTGCCGCGCCCGTTTACTACCAGTTCAGGGATTATTCAGGGGCCGAGGACTTTGCCGAGGACTACATAAAGTCGGTTTTGAAGCAGTACACGGCCTTTTTAAGGAGGGATGTGCGGCTTGCCAAGCTCGAGGTGTCGCTCGACAAGCTCGAAAAGAGGCTTGATGACGACGGGCAGCACGACCTTGCCGGGATAATATCGAGGCATATGGATGCGCGCTCATGCGCCTGCGCGACATCCATGCTTAGGAACGCCTTTCAGACCCCGAGGCTCGTGTCCGAGGCCGCGCCCTTTCCGCCGTTCATGCTTCTCGACGACATAGACCGCCTCGCGGCCCAGCCCCGCTTCAGGGACGGCCTTTTGGTGATGAAGGAATTGAGCGAGGCGCTTTCCTCCGGCCACTTCACATTTGTCGCCGCGAGCCCCTCGCGCTCCGCCTTTGACAACTGGGCCGCCGCGGGCTTTACCGAGGCCATGGAGCTTAGCGGCCTTGAGGAAGAGGATGCCGTTTCGATGGCCGCGGACCTGTGCAGGCAGTATGGCATTGATTATGACGCGGAGGTGCTGACCCTTGCCGTAAGAAAGCTCGAAGGCAACCCGATGCACATAAAGAGCATGGTTTGGGCCGGCTACAGGCGGGGGAAGGCCCTTACGGGCGTCAAGGACTTCGCCGAGATATACGCGGATGAGCTGTCTTCCGGCAATACGGCCTTTGTCCTCGGAGGCTCCATTCCCTTCAAGGGGATTGCCGGGCTTCTTGTTCTGAACGCGTGCGTTGGCAAGGATGCCCCGACATCCGAGGAGGAACTCGCCTCGGCCGTTAAGCGGCCCCGCGAGGAGGTTAAGGATGCGGTTGAGGAACTCAAGCGCGCGGGCGTCGTTGAATCGAGGCTCGGCTCGCTTACATGGGCAGGCGACAATGTGACGAGGGATTTCGTCAGATACACATACGAGACGAGGGTCAAGGGCAGGAGCGCCGAGGAGGTCAGGACATGGTTCATGCGCGACATTCTCATGGAAGGCTCGGCCGTCAAGGCAGAGAAGATACGGGCGCGGCTGAAGGAGGATGTCGCCTCGGCCCTTAGGTCCTTTGACGGACAAAAGCTCCCGAAGGCGCTATTTCAGCACAGGGCCTTTGCGGCTCGGTTTAAAAACAGCGGCACGCCTGCGGCTTCGTCCTCCGGCGATGAGGAGTTCAAGCTCCCCCGTATCGTCGGCTGCTTCGGCTCTGGGAGCATGGAGGCCTTTGAGGCGGGGCCGGAGATGCTGATTGCCTACGGCTTCCAGAACAGCAGGTTTGACGCCGGGGACGAGGCGGTATGGATAGCCGGGGTCAAGGAGGCCCCTGCGCCGGTGAACGTCGGCGATGCGGAGAATTTTCTGAGGCGGAGCCAGATACTGAAAAACCGTTTCAGGTCCGCGCGGCTCGTCAGGTGGTTTGTGGGAAGGGAGGGGTTTACTCAGGAGGCGGCAAAGAGGCTTGAGGCAGAGGGCGCGTATACGAGCGACTCGGTCCAGTTGAATGCGCTCAGGCCCGTGCTCTCACAGGCCGCTCAGGCAAGGGGCGCGTCCCGGCCCGGGCTTGACCCTGATAAGGAGTTCGAGGTGTTCCTTCCAGCCGCGGCAAAGGCCGAGCTTGTGGCGGTCAAGGCCGTGGAGGAGATAGGAATGGAGATGGGTTTTGACGAAGGCTCCATAGGCCAGATAAAGGCCGCGCTCGTCGAGGCATGCATAAACGCCTTTGAGCACAGGATGGTCAGGTCCGGCAAGGTGCACCTTAAGTTCGTGGCAGGCAACGGCAGGCTCGCCATATACATCCAGAACAGCGGCGCGGGTTTTGACGAGAGGCCCGCGGGCCCGGCGATGAACGGGCAAGGCGAGCTTCCGCAAAAGAGGGGATGGGGCATCGAGCTTATGAAGGGGCTTATGGACGAGGTCAGGTTCGAGAGGCTTTCCGGGGGCATGCGCATAATACTCGTAAAATACCTTCTTAAAAAAGGGGAGGCCGGGGATGGCAAAGCATCTTAAGAACTACAGAGAGTCGGGCGACGCGGTCATCCTGTATGCCGATAACTACATTAACGATATAGAGGGGGAGAAGCTCGAGGACCTGTGCGAGGTGTTCATAAGAAAAGGAATAAAGAAGATAATAATAGACTTTACCTCGACCGACCTCATAAACTCGATAGGCGTTTCCATCCTCATAGGCATACTTGAAAAGATAAGGGACAGGAACGGGGTCCTCTTGTTCTCCGGGCTTAAGAAGGTGAACCACGATATATTCAGGCTCGTGGGCCTCACCAAGCACATACCGGTTTACAACACGGACGAGGAAGCGGTAAAGGAAGTGAAGGCCATGGCCTCGGGCTTTTTGATGTAGCCCCGGTTATGCCGGAATCCAACACAGGAGGGCAGGGGATGCAGGGTGAGGACATAAGCCTCGAAAGGTTGATATTCAACCTGAATACGCTCGCGGAGATGGGCGCGGAGATAACATCTCCAAAGGACTTCTCCCGCGTCGTCAAATCAGCGCTTTACATGGTCATGGGCTCCTTTTCCGCTTCAAAGGGCGTGATATTAAGGTATGACCTTGACAAAAAGGCGCTTTGCCCCGTGGCATGGAAGGGGTTAGGGGATGCGGGCGGACTTGAGTTCGGCCTTACCGAAGACAACGCAAAGACGCTCGCCGGATACAACAAGCCCCTTGACCTGAAAGGCCCTGAGAAGGCGGTATCTAACCTCGGCGCAGTTAGGGCGTTCCTTGACGGCTTCGGCGCGCGCGTAGCCGCGTCTCTGGTCGTTAAGGACGAACTTCTGGGCCTCATCGCCATAAACGGGAAGATAACAGGCGAAGACTACGCCCTTTACGACATCAGGCTTCTTTCGGTCATGGCCCAGCACATAGCCTTCAGCCTCCAGAGCCATATCCTCCTTACGAAGCTCGTGCACAAGTATACGGAGAACAAGGCCCTTTATGACAAATTAAAGCAGATATACTACGACACCATCCATGCCTTTGCCGCGGCCATAGACGCGAAGGACTCG
>CAYIRV010000211.1:0-3451 GCA_964365865.1 uncultured Thermodesulfobacteriota bacterium
CGAACCTCCTCAAACGATGAAAAGAGCCACCCCTCGCCCCTGCCCCCGAGCCTTTCACGCGTAAGGTAATAAAGCCCCAGGACTATGTCCTGCGTCGGCACTATGACGGGTTTCCCGTTCGCCGGGGAGAGTATGTTATTGGTTGACATCATGAGGACCCTGGCCTCCACCTGAGCCTCGATGGAAAGAGGCACATGCACGGCCATCTGGTCGCCGTCGAAATCGGCGTTGAAGGCCGTGCACACGAGCGGATGGAGCTGAATGGCCTTGCCTTCGATCAATACCGGCTCAAAGGCCTGAATGCCCAGCCTGTGAAGGGTTGGCGCGCGGTTAAGCATGACAGGGTGCTCCTTTATGACCTCGTCCAGCACATCCCAGACCTCTGGCCTTTCCTTCTCAAGCATCTTTTTCGCGCTCTTTATCGTGGTGGCGTAGCCCCTTTCCTCAAGCTTCTGGTATATGAACGGCTTAAAAAGCTCCAGCGCCATCTTCTTCGGAAGCCCGCACTGATGGAGCCTTAAATCAGGCCCAATGACGATGACCGACCTGCCGGAGTAGTCAACGCGCTTTCCGAGGAGGTTCTGCCTGAACCTCCCGCCCTTGCCCTTTATCATGTCGCTTAAGGACTTAAGCGGCCTCTTGTTCTGCCCGGTTATTATGCGGCCCCGCCTGCCGTTGTCGAAGAGCGCGTCAACAGCCTCCTGAAGCATCCTTTTTTCGTTCCTTATGATTATGTCGGGCGCCTGAAGCTCCATAAGCCTCTTCAGGCGGTTATTCCTGTTTATCACGCGCCTGTACAGGTCGTTCAGGTCCGATGTGGCGAACCTTCCGCCGTCCAGAGGCACGAGCGGCCTCAAATCCGGCGGTAGGACCGGTATCACCTCGAGTATCATCCATTCGGGCCTGTTCCCGGATGTGAGAAACGCCTCCACGACCTTAAGCCTCTTGGCTATCCTCTTCTTCTTCGCATCCGAGGATGTCTTTTTCATCTCGGCCCTGAGCGTTGACGATACTTTTTCGAGGTCTATATTCTTGAGCATGCCCCTTACGGCCTCTGCGCCCATATCAGCGGCAAAGCCGTCAGGGCCCCACTTCTCGACGGCCTTCTGGTATTTGTCCTCGGTGAGGAGTTCACCCTCCACGAGGTCCGTCTCCTTTGGGTCAAGCACTATGTAATTTTCGTAGTAGAGCACCCTTTCCAGCTCTTTGAGCGTCCTGTCCAGAAGCGCGCCTACCCTCGAAGGCAGGCTCCTCAGAAACCATATATGCGCGACCGGGGTCGCGAGGTCTATGTGCCCGAGCCTTTCACGCCTTACATTGGAGGGGATTACCTCAACGCCGCACTTTTCGCAGACAATCCCCCTGTGCTTCATCCTCTTATACTTGCCGCAGTTGCACTCGAAGTCCTTGACCGGGCCGAATATCTTGGCGCAGAAAAGCCCGTCCCTCTCAGGCTTGAATGTCCTGTAGTTTATGGTCTCGGGCTTCTTTACCTCGCCGTGGGACCACTCCCGTATCCTATCGGGCGAGGCGATGGATATCCTTATGGCGTTAAAGTCCGTAGGCCTTTTGTGCCTTTCAAAAAGTGCCATGAGGTTTTCCAAAGGCTGTCTCCTTTCCCCGCTTCAAACATGCGGGGACATGTTTACCGGCGCGAACTCTGCCGGGAGCATAGTCGTTTCCCCGCTTCAAACACGCGGGGACAGGGTTATAAACCGTCCCGGGCCCCTGTTCATCAGACAGGCGCGGGATTGCCTCCGCTTAAGAGATGCGGATGCGGACCTTATTCATCTTCTTCCTTCAAAAGGCTCACATCGAGCACGAGGCTCTGAAGCTCTTTTATGAGGACGCTGAACGACTCCGGAAGCGTTGGTTCGAGGCTGTAGTTGCCGGCGACGATAGACTCGTACATCTTCGTCCTGCCGGGCACATCGTCGGACTTGACCGTCAAAAACTCCTGCAGCGCGTGCGCCGCGCCGTAGGCCTCGAGCGCCCAGACCTCCATCTCCCCGAGCCTCTGGCCGCCGAACTGGGCCTTTCCACCGAGAGGCTGCTGGGTGACGAGCGAATAAGGCCCTGTTGAACGGGCGTGGATTTTGTCGTCCACGAGGTGGTGGAGCTTCATCATATACATGACTCCCACCGTTACCTCCTGGTCAAACGGCTCTCCGCTCCTTCCGTCGCAAAGCACGGTCTTTCCGGTCTTCGGCAGTCCGGCCAGTTCAAGGGCGTCCTTGATGTCGTTTTCCGTAGCGCCGTCGAAAACAGGGGTCGAGATGCGTATGCCGCTTTCCATCTTGCCGGCCACCTTCATGACCTCGTCGTCCGCGAGGCTGTTTATGAACTTGCTGAAATCCGCCGAGCCGTAAACCTTCTTTATCCTGTCCCTTAAGGCGTTCACGCCCGTGTGCTTTTTGGCGAGTTCCCCTATGGCCGCGCCGAGTCCCTTCGCTGCCCAGCCTAAGTGCGTCTCCAGAATCTGGCCTATGTTCATCCTTGACGGCACGCCGAGGGGATTCAGCACAAGGTCAACAGGGGTGCCGTCCGCAAGGTACGGCATGTCCTCATCAGGGAGTACCCTCGATATGACGCCCTTGTTGCCGTGGCGGCCAGCCATCTTGTCTCCCACAGAGACCTTCCTCTTCATGGCGATATAGACCTTGACCATCTTGATGACGCCGGGAGGAAGCTCGTCCCCGCGCTTCAACCTGTTTATCCTGTCGTCGAAGACGACCTTTATGAGGTCTATCTGCTCGCTCAGGTTGTTTACTATGTTCTCTATATCCTTCTCGGCCTTTTCATCGGCCGGGATAATCTCGCGCCACCTCGACTGCGGTATGGCATCGAGGACATCGCCGGTTATGGGCTTTCCTTTGCTGAGAAGGGTATTCCCCTTCTTGTCGGTTATGCGCACATTGGACTTCTTATTGAAGAGGAGCCTCTTTATGCGCGCGTACGCCGACTCCTTCACTATGCTTATCTCGTCGTCCCTGTCTTTTATAAGGCGCGCGGTCTCCCTGTCCTCTATGGATTTACTCCGTTCGTCCTTCTCGGCCCCTTTCCTCAAGAAGACCTTCGCGTCAATCACCACGCCTTCTATGCCCGGAGGGACGCGCAGAGATGTGTCCTTTACATCCTCGGCCTTTTCGCCGAATATGGCCCTAAGGAGCTTTTCCTCCGGAGAAAGCTGGGTCTCTCCCTTCGGGGTAATCTTGCCCACGAGTATGTCCCCTGGGGCCACCTCGGCCCCGATTCTGACGATACCGCTTTCATCGAGGTCCTTAAGCGCCTCCTCCCCGACATTGGGTATGTCCCGCGTCAACTCCTCTTTTCCGAGCTTTATGTCCCTGGCTACGGCCTCGAACTCCTCTATGTGGACGGATGGGAAGACATCGTCTTTAAGGAGCCTTTCGCTCACGAGTATGGAGTCCTCGAAGTTGTACCCTCCCCA
>CAYIRV010000212.1:0-3450 GCA_964365865.1 uncultured Thermodesulfobacteriota bacterium
CATTTTCTCAAGCGAGGTGATGCTTATGGCTAAGAAGGACATTATCGAGATGAGTGGAGTAGGGTGGGCACGGCCCACCATTTACAGTGGAGTAGGGTGGGCACGGCCCACCATTTACAGCGAGTAGCTGATATTTTGGTGGGCGGTGCCCACCCTACAAAACTGATGAAAAATAAGTTTATCCGGCCTTATCAGGTCTTCTTATTAATGACAGCCGTTGCCGCGCTGTTTTTCATATGGCTGCGGTTTCCGGCGTGGGCTTTCGTAATCTTATCGCTTATCTTCGTCTTACCCTCGCTAATCATCTATGTCTTGATAAAACTGCCAATGCATCCGCGCGGTCTTTCGCCAAAGACCCTTCATACGCAAGGCTTGCCCCTCGACATACTTGCCCCTGTCTATGACAGGTATTGCCCGAAGATAGGGCTTGGCCAGCCGTTCAGACAAGAGACCCTGCGTCAAGCGGGATTAAAAAACGGCGAACATATACTCGATGTGGGATGCGGCACAGGGGTGTTGACCAGACTTGCCGCCAAGTCTGCCGGGCCGGACGGAAGGGCCGTTGGGATTGACCCGGCGGCGAAGATGCTCGCTATTGCAAAAGAAAACGCGGAAACCGAGAAAAGCCTTGCGGAGTTTAAACTCGCTGTTATCGAGGGCCTGCCCTTTGAAAAAAACAGTTTTGACTGCGTGCTCTCGAGCCTTATGCTCCACCATCTTCCGCCCGGCCTAAAAGACAAAGGACTGTCCGAGGTATTCCGGGTGCTTAAACCCGGAGGCCGTTTTGTCCTCGTGGATATTGACAAGCCCGAAAACCCTTTATGGTGGGTCTTTCTCTGGCCTCTTCTTTTCTGGCCGTTCACAAAAGACCAGATGAAAGGCAAAATCAACGGCTTTTTATCCCATGCCGGATTTCATAAGGTGAACAAGGTCGGCAACTGGATGGGCTTCTTGGGTTTCTGGAAGGCATACAAGCCTTAAAGCATTAAAACAAAACGCGCCTTATGGAATTAGTCCTTTAAGCGCCCTTTCGTAAGCCTCCAACGCATCGTCTGAAAAAAGCACGAACCTGACGAGCGTTATGCCTTTGTCGGATTTGAGCAGGTCAATCACTGCCTTGAGGGCGATATTCGCGGCCTCGTCAACAGGGTAGCCGTATGCGCCTGTTGAAATGGATGGGAATGAAATGGAGGTCAGGCCCTTTTCATGGGCGAGATTCAGGCTTGATTCATACGCGCTTTTAAGAAGCTCCGGCTCTTTGTGCCTGCCGTCCCTGTAAATGGGGCCTACGGTGTGAATGACATGTTTGGCCTTGAGCCTTCCGCCTGTTGTTATGACAGCGCTTCCTGTGGGGCAGGCGCCGAGTTTCCCGCACTCTGCCATTATCTCAGGCCCGCCGGCCCTGTGTATGGCGCCGTCAACGCCGCCGCCGCCAGCGAGCCGGGAGTTAGCGGCATTCACTATGGCGTCTGTTGACTCCTGAGTAATGTCGCCCTTTACAAGCTCGAGGACAGCGTTGTGAATCTTGACCTTCATGCTAATTCTCAGGTAAGTCAGACCTTAGGTTTTCTCGCTAATATCCTGAAGTGCGACCTTGTCAGGGATGAAATCCCGATTGATGAAAATCCCGCGTCCCTTATGAGCTTCACTGCCTTTGCCTTTGAAAGCCGCTCCCTCATCGGCGGCCCCTGAGCCTCGACCTTCCTTTTCCAGTCGAGGACGCAGAGCCTTGCGCCTGCCTTCATTATGCGCCTTACTTCCTTAAGAAAATTAGCCGGGTCTTCGGCCTCGTGGAGCATGTATCCGAGGAGCGCGAAATCCGTTGCGCCGTCTTCGAGAGGTATGCGGCCTTCGTCTGATTTTAGCGTAATCACATTCTGCGGAGGGTTTCTCTTCTTGAGAGCAACGAGCATCTCATCCTGAGTGTCAATGGCATATACCTTGCCTGTCGGGCCCACTGCCCCGGAAGCCGGAAGCGCATAAAAACCCGGGCCGCAGCCCACATCAGCCATGCAGTCGCCGTGCTTAAGTCCCGCGGCCTTGAGCACATCCAAGGGCGGGGTCTCCCTTGCCCTGTCTTCGCTCAATAGGCGCTCTGTATGCGCTGGATTGAATTTGTGCTTATGCATATGGCTCGATTTAAAACCCACCTGCCCTCAGTATTACCGCCAATACGACTATGAAGATGGCTATTATCAGGTTGGAGCGCCCGAATATCCGTGCGAGCATTGAATACTTGGGCGAGGTCTTTGCCTTTGGCCCGAGGAAAAAGTCATGCACGAGGCTTGATGCTACTATTATGAACACGAGCACGAGCTTTGCCCCGAGCGCCATGCCGAACCGTGTGCTGTGAAAAGACGCCCTGAATATCTCCTGCGGCAGGATGCCGTAGAGCTTATAGAGCACGAGCGGGCCGGTAATAAGGAGCGTTATAACGGCAATCCAGCCGTAAAAACGGAACTTCGTGCCCACGACCTGATATATCCGCGACCTGTCCGCAGGGTCAGGGATGGTCTTTAGATACGGCACGACCACGAGGGTCAGAAAAAGCATCCCGCCGATCCAGAACACGGCCGCGGTTATATGAAAGAAAAGCGCTAACTTTAAGAGCATTTGTTCCCCACTGCGTTTTATCTTAACTCTATCTGTTTTGCAAGCCCAAAACCATGACCTATGTCGGCTTGAGAAGGAATCTTACTATTTTAATCCGCTCGCTATGCTTGTTGAATTAACGGCTCCCGTGTGATAAAAATAACCGTATGATTATCCAGTGCGACAAGTGCTCAACCAAATTCAGGCTCGAAGACTCGAAGGTGTCCACAAGCGCCGTAAAGGTGCGCTGCACAAAGTGCCAGAATGTCTTTGTGGTCCAGCCGCCACAGCTTATTGAGGCCGCTGAAATCGAGGACATATCCGGCAGGGAGGAGGCACGGCCGCCTGCGCCCCCTATCAATGAAGATGGGCTGAAGGCCGAGCCGCCCGCTACTAAGCGGACGGACAAACCGCGGGACGAAAAACACAGCCTCAAGTTCGACTTCGCAAGGCCTGATGAAAACATGATGAAACAAGGGCGGGAGGAAACGGCTCCTCTGCCGGAAAAAGCGGTTCCCCCCTTTGAAAAAGGGGGGTTAGGGGGGATTGAAGACGAAGGCGCGTCAATCGCGCCTGACCTTTCGTTCGGGGATATTGACCTGAACTTCGTTGACCAGCAAAAGACCGTTGCAGGTCGGAAAAAAGAAACAATAGTGGAAAGGCCGTTGGAAACAGCGCCCGGGACTGAGGAGGATATACGGAAACCCGCGCTGCCCCAAACCAAGTCAGGGCAGGACCCATTCGACTTTGACTTCAGCATAGAGGGACAAAAAAAGGAAGAGGCCGCCTCTGCTCCTTTTGAGAAAACCGCGGGCGCAGGCAATGGCGCGTTGCTTGCCTCGCAGGCAAAGGCCGCCA
>CAYIRV010000213.1:0-3428 GCA_964365865.1 uncultured Thermodesulfobacteriota bacterium
TTTTCAAACAAAGCCACCCTGTGCCTTCCCAAGTAGCAGTGGACATATATCTTTTTGCCTGTGTAGCCCTTGAGCCTTTCCTTCGCCAGCCTAATCTGCTCTGAGTTGACCTTGCTATCGAGATGAAGAAAATCCATAGGGAAGTTCATGTATTCAAGCCCGGCCTTTGCGGCGTTCCTTCTCCCTTCATCTTCGAGCATTGTCTCGGCCGGATTGGAGGGGCTTAAAAAACTTACCAACACCTCCACGCCATTTGCCTTGAGCTTTCTTATCTCCCTCTCGGTCGGGTACGGCCCTACGGACACCAGAGGAGTTATCTCCCGCGCCTGCCCCCGCACAAAGCTCATGGGGAATCTGTCGGGCGTGAAGATATTATACACGGCGTAGATGAACAGGGCGCCGAATACGAGCGCGAGGAGCCATATCTTTTTTTCGGTATTCATGCCGCCACCCAGCTAAAACAGGTAATTGAACCCGAGCCTGTATTCATTAAACTCAAAACCAGCCGGGTTTTCAAGGGCTGATTTGCTCCACTTGTATCCTGCGTCAAATGCCGCGTTTTCCCCGGCCCTATAGCCGATTGACGCCTTTAACGAGGCGGTGTCTTCATTCTTTGATTCAAATGCCTGTGTCCCGGCCGTGCCTGTAATGCTGTAATAAATCCTGTCCATGTATATGTCATCCGAAATCGTGAGATAGGCGCTGTAGGAACGAAAGCCCTGCGGGTTGAAATACCCGCTGAAGGTCTTTGCGGTGAAGTCCCTGTAAAGGGCTATGGCGCCCGCGACCATGCCCGGGCTTTCCAAGAGTTTAAGCGCGATATTTGCGGAAAGGTCTTTCCTCGAATTGCCGTCCGAATATCCGCTCGAGCCCGCCTCAAGGGCGGTTGTCATTATATTGTAGTCGTGTATCACGGCAACTGCGTATTCGTTTACGCGAATCTTGTTTTTTATAAGCTGGGCCGTGTCCGCAAGCGCGTAGCGGTGCGCCGAGCCTGCGGCGCGAAGCCCCTTCTGGATTTCCCAGCTTGCGGATACGCCTCCTGCAACGAGGCCCGTTGACCCAATGCTGCTTACAAGCCTTGCGAAGCTGATTCTCGGGCTTATGGAAACCCGCCTTGAGATGTCAATGGAGTCTTTTATCGTCAGTATGCCGGCCTCCCCGGCCTCATCAAGCCTCGAAGCCTCAATCCTCTGATATTCGAGCGAGAGGCGGAGGAACCTATCCTCGTTTACATATCCGAGCGCCCTGTAAACAGAAAGCTTGTTTTCATCGGAATCGGCCGAGCTTGAAAAGGTCAGATTAAGTTCAGGCCCGAGGTGATGCCTTAACCGCCTTTTAAGCCTCTCTGCCTCCGTGTCCCCCGGGTTTTTTGAAAGCGCGGCGTTCGCCTCATCGAGGGAGGCTTGCGGCTCGCCCTTCCACCAGAGCGCGTTAGCGAGCGCGAGCCGTGTGTCATTGTTTGCCGGGGATTTTTCGAGCGCGGCCCTGAGTTGATTCTCCGCGCCTTCTAAGTCCCCTTTCCACGAAAGGACCCTTCCGAGCCCTGTTTGCGCCTCAACATCTTCCGGGTTCAGGGCAAGGGCTTTTTCGTATTCCTTTATTGATTCGTCGTATTCGCCGGCCCAGCCAAAGGTCCTTGCGAGGGTCTTCCTCGCTTCAATATCAGAGGGGTTTCTTTCGAGGACGTTCAAGAGGAGGCTTACCGCCTCCTTGTAGCGTTTTTCCACGGCGAGTATGGACGCGAGCTCGACCGCGGCCTCGTCCTTTTCCGGGCCGTCGAGTGAGTCAACCGCGCTTGAGTAAACAGGTATCGCCTCCCTGAACCTTCGCTTTGCCTTAAGCTCCCGCGCCTCTGTAAGGAGCAAGGAGCCGTTGGCGGCGGCTGCCTGATTAAGGCAGAGCAGCAGCGCGGCTGACAGTACCAATGCCTGAACGAGCATGGTCTTCAATGGCCCGGTTATCATGTCACACATCCTCCGTGGCAACGCCGGTCTTTTTCACATACTCCCATTTCTTTTCCCTCGTGAACAGGAATTTCAGGACAGCGTGCGTGCGCCAGAAGGAGTTCAACTGCCGGTATCCGAAGTTTTCAAGCACCCCGTACAAGAGGAGGATGAAAAGGTCTTTGAAATGCGGGTATCGCCTGAATGTGATTTCCTCGAGGAGCACGGAGCCGGTTGAGAAGAATACGCCCACGCACACGGCCATGAACAGGAAAAGGCCGAAGAACCTGATATCAATGATGCCGAGATACAAGGACACTGCCACGACAAAATACCCTAGAACCTCTATCACGGGCCCGAGGAGCTCTATAAAAAGCTGATACTGCAGGCCGAGAAACGCCACCCGTACGTACTAGGGGTTAAAGAGCATGCCCCTGTACTTGTAGAGCGACTCCGCAAGCCCAAGATGCCACCTCCTCCTCTGCCTCTTCAGCATCTTAAAGTCTCTCGGGGCCTCTGTCCAGCATATCGGCTCAGGCACGAAGCTTATGCGGTATTTCTTCCCTGATTCCAAAAGGCACTTGTGAAGCCTGACCACAAGCTCCATGTCTTCCGTGACGGTATCCAAGTTGTAGCCGCCTGCGGCAATGACGGCCCTTTTCTCGAACATCGAGAATGTGCCTGATATGATGAGAAGCAGGTTCAATGCCCCGAGCCCGGCCCTGCCGAAGAGGAAGCTCCTTATGTATTCCACTATCTGAAGCCTCGATAGGCTGTCCCCGGGCAGAGCGACGCTTACAACCTTGCCATCTTTTACCACGCACCCGTTTAAAATCCTAACTATGCCGCCAGTGGCCTTCACCACATCAGGCTCCTCTATGATGGGCCTCATAAGCTGTATGAGGGCGTTTTTTTCGATGACCGAATCCGCGTCTATCGAGCAGAAATAAGGGGACCTCGAGACATTTATGCCGCAGTTCAGGGAATCCGATTTTCCCGAATGCTCCTTGTCAACCACAATGAGGTTCGGCATCTCAGGGTTCGTGTAAAACCCCCTTACATTGGCTGTTGGAAGCACATGCCTGTATATGAGGTTTGTCCTTTTGAGCATAAGCCCGTCTTTCAGCCGTTCAAGGGTCGAGTCCTTTGAACCGTCGTTAATGACTATTATTTCATACGACGGGTAGTTGAGTCGTAGAAGCGATTTTACGCCTTCAACGATGGTGGCCTCTTCATTGTAAGCTGAAAGGAGCACGCTCACGGGCGGGGCCGTGGATGGGTGCATGTTCTCCTGATATTTGCCGTAGCTTAAGCGGAGCTGGTTTGCCACAATCACCCAGCCCGCGGCCCCCAATAGGAAGAGATAGGCCGCATTGGCGACCGTGTAATAGCCGAGGACAAAATAGTTGTAATAGAGTATGGCTTTAAGGAGCAGTTCTTTCAATGTGATTCCGGAATAAGAACGCGCGTAGAGCGGTCATC